>MEUM01000125.1:0-191 GCA_001771735.1 Caldifarciminota bacterium RBG_13_43_14
AAGTCGTTGCATCGACAAATCGTGATGTCATTGGGGCTGAATATAGATCTGATTTTCTTCGATCCGATGATGATACGGTATATGAACGCAATAATTTTTATGAAGGCGCCTATAATGTCAGCATTGACGGGAATAAGCTCGGCGCCCTGTATTTCAGTGCCCGCATTATGCCCAATACACTGGCCAAGCCG
>MEUM01000125.1:219-5286 GCA_001771735.1 Caldifarciminota bacterium RBG_13_43_14
GTACGGTCGGTAATTTTATTGCCCATTCCAGTTATGCTGAAGAAATGCTGATCCAGCAAGAGCGGTCCGAGCTGACCGATATGATCAAGAGTACGTGCCGCGCAATTACCGGACTGGATTATATACACATTGTCGACAATTCAAATGTTATAATATCCTCCAGCGACACGGCAATGATCGGCAAGAAATACTCTACTGATCTAAGTTTTGCCGATTCGATCAATTACCATATGAACGATCATAAATTCGATGGTTTATTCGGTATTATGGTCGGAAGTAAACAAGTGGGCGCAGTCTTTTTAGGCGCAAAATATTAAAAACGCTATACGCCGTATCTGTCATCGCGAGGGCGAAGCCCGTGGCGATCTCACTCTTGTCTTTCTGGTTTTACTGCTTACTGCCTAGTGCTTACTCAAAGGGTTTCAATCTCCTCTGCTCCTTTTCACCTCTTCTCCCTTTCAATTCATTCCTTGACTCTGTCTGCTTCTTGATTAGAATTCTTCATGAAAAACATTGCGGTTCTGGCTTCTGGTCGTGGTTCAAATCTTGAAGCGATCATCAAGAACATAAAGAATGGAACTCTGCATGCCAATCTCGCCTGCGTGATCAGTGATCGCGAAGATGCAAACGCATTAGCAATTGCCCGTGATGCCGGCTACAAAGCTCTTTATCTTGATCCGGGCCCGAAAAAGACCTGGCTATTGCCTGAATACGAAGAAAAATATGTCACAACTCTCCAGGATCATAAAATCGATCTGGTATGTCTATCCGGATTCATGCGCATAATAAAACAACCCTTGCTTACTGCTTTTGCCGGACGGATATTGAATATACATCCGTCTTTATTGCCGGCTTTTCCCGGACTTGAAGTTCAAAAGAAAGCGTTAGAATACGGCGTAAAATTTTCCGGCTGTACTGTGCATTTTGTCGATGATACGGTCGATGGCGGTCCGATAATAGCTCAGGCGGCAGTGCCGATACTGGATGACGACGATGCCGATACGCTCGCCGCGCGTATTTTAAAAGAAGAACACCGTATTTACACCGAAGCAATAAATTTGGTGTTGTCCGGCAAGTATAAGATCGAAGGCCGAAGAGTAATAAAAACTGGGTAACAGGTTAGGGTTAGGACGCTGGATTTTTAACTCTAGTTTCCATACCCATCACCCATCTTCCATCTGTTAAGGGCGGTTAGCTCAGTTGGTTAGAGCGTCGGTCTCACATACCGAAGGTCGCTGGTTCAAGTCCAGTACCGCCCAGTAAATTTCCAATTAAAAACTTATTTTTGATGCCGTCAAAACGCAGTTCAATTCTGCATATACGCGTGATGATATTTAAAAAATATTTCATAAATGATATATTATTTTTATTGAATTTTTTTTCTTGTGCGTCTTCCGGATAAAACTGATTTTTCTTTACGGTGGATTACGGTGCATTACTGTGCAGTTCAGTCACCACATGGCACAAATAAGGTGAAAAATACCGACGCTCGAAATATAAACAGGAACATTCTTATCAGGTTATAACCAATAATATATATAGTGTAATCGCTAATATTTTTTTACTGGATTTCGTACTTTATTAACTTATTAACGTTATTTGACAACAAGTATTTTCTTCGTCCTCTCCTCGTTTTCGCCTTTCAGTTTAACGAAATAAACTCCCGATGAGAAGTTAGATACATCTAGATCATATATATGCATGCCAGCAGCAATACTACCAATTACAATTACTGAAATTTCGCGGCCAGTAATATCATATACTTTTAAATCGATATTTTGTTGTGTAAGAATATGGATATATAATTGAACTTTCTGGTATACAACGCTAGGTGTAATCGTTAGTTCCATACACGCTGGCTTGTCAATTTTATTGGCCTCATTCACACCTGGTCCTGACGATAAACCAATAACCGTGAAATCAACACCAGTAATGCTATCCTGAGTACCGCCAGCTGCATAGATATTTCCATCCTCTCCATAAACTACTGAATGGGCTGCGTTATAATCTGCAGCAGTTCCTGGTCTACGGTACTTATATATCCAACGTAACGAACTATCGCTCGCAAAGCTCATTATAGTAAAATAATCTTCATATGAAATATTATTGCTAGTAGTTCCACCTGCATAAATATTTCCATCATTTCCATACGTAATTGACGTTGCAAAACCCCAGGTTGTATCAATATATTGCCATCTATATGTGCCAGAATCAGAGATACTCTCCACAAGGAAATCGAAAACATCCCAGCCATAATCACCAGCTGCATAGAGATTTCCGTTAGCACCATATATGCCGCTCTTAAATGAGCTGGGATCAGCAGGACTTATGTATGTCCACCGCTCACCACCAGATGTAGTTAGGGAAATTGCAAGCCCCTGACTAAAAACATAACCAGGACCCCAAAGGTAGCAAGTGTTACCGAATACATAGAGATTGCTATCTGGACCATAAACAATGCAGTTCCCATAATCATAACAATTTCCTGGGCCGTTATATGTATAAATCCACCTTTCTGCGCCTGTATTAGTAAGTGAAATTACAGTAACATTCGTGTATCCTGAACCACTATATCCAGCAATATAGATATTTCCATCCAGAGCATAAGTGATTGACCTGCCAGGGTTTGCTTCACTAGAAAGGGTATCATAAATATAATGCCAATTTTCTGCTCCTCCGTTTGTGAGACTAACAATCAATATCTTGCCCTGCGTATTTCCCACAGCATAAATATTCCCATCAGACCCGAAACACATTGAGTTCGCACTACTTGATTGGGGATATTGATATACCCATCGTTCAGTCCCTCCAGTGGTGAGGCTGATTACGGTAAAATAATGAAGGGAAGTATCGCTGCCGGTACAGGCACCAGCAGCATATATGTTGCCATCAATGCCATAGCAAATTGAGTAACATTCATCCCAATTATTCCCTGAAGATAAATATCTATATATCCAACGTTCTGAACCTAAATTCGTAAGGCTAATTACAGTGAAATCCTCGTTGGTTCCAGTATTCCAGGTGTAGCCACCCACATAAAGATTTCCATCAAGACCGTAGCAGAGCGCCTTCGCACAATCATTTTGCCATTCAGGTGCTCCACTATACCTATAGACCCACCTTTCAGCTTGGGCTAAACAGGTTATTTGAAGTATGACGATAAGTGTTATAAGAGTTTTTATAAAATTATGAACCATCATTTCCCTTCCTCGCTACAATATTATACGACCTTTTTCATTAAAGTCAATTCAAATAATTTTCTTGAAAAAATACATCAATCTTCAAACAGGCTGATATATTCCTTGTAAACAAATAGCCGACCGTATTTCTTTTCCTTCTCCATGGCATGTAAAAGGCTAAGTTGGACAAATTTTCTTACTAACCGGTTGGCTGCCTCGCGCGATATCCCGGTATAATCTTGAACCCTTCGAACATTTACTATGGGCAGTTTGTAAAGATTTTTTAATAGCACGATGGCATTCTTGCTGGCTCTTCCCAATGTTGATACGCAGTGCAGATCTTTTTCGCGCAGATCAATAATTTTATCGGATGTTTCGATCGCTTCGGATGCTACCTGGATAATACCCTTCAAAAAAAATTCAAGCCAACCGGCAATATTTCCCTTCCGGTATTCATCAAGCATTGTAAAATAAAGATCGCGGTGTTTCTTAAAATAAGCAGATAAATAAAGCACGGGCCTTTGTAGAATTTGCTGCTGGCACAGATAAAAAGTGATCAACAATCGCCCGGTTCTTCCGTTCCCATCGATGAACGGATGGATCGTTTCAAATTGGCTATGGATAAGGGCGATCTTTATCAGAACCGGTACCTCTTCATTAGAATAAAAGAACTTTTCCAAATCACCCATAGCTGGAAGTATAAATTCCGCGGGCGGCGGTACAAAACGCGCGTCACCTGGGCTTGTCCCCATGATCCAATTCTGTACTTTTCTGAATTCTCCCGGGTAGGGATGCGCAGAACCACGGGCTTGAGTAAGCAATATTTGGTGTATCTCTTTTATCAGCCGCAATGACAGCGGAAGCTTCTCCAATCGTGATAAACCCGCATTCATGGCGGTAATATAATGGAGAATATCATCAACATCCGGCGGCAATTCCGGCGTCCTTTCGATTTCCGCCATTAATGCATCAGTTAATTTCGCTTTGGTTCCTTCAATTTGGCTCGAATATGCGGATTCCTTTTTAATATACATGAAAATAAAAAAATCTATGTCTGGAAGGAGCCTGGTAATACCATCCAGCTTACCTAATATCAGATTGGCTTTAGAAAGCAAGGACAGTATTTTAGGGTCGTGATAAATAAGCCCCTTTGGCGGAAATCGTCCGGGTATGAAAGCTTTATAATTACCTTTCTGTTGAACTAAGGTCCCAACTGAAGCTAATTCGCTCTTCTGTGACATGTCAACATTATAGCGATAAAGTTGACATCTGTCAAGGGGATGTCAACTTTCATCAATCGTCCCTTACTAAACACAGTTAACGGCTTTTATGGTCAACTGATCTTGCATATGGCACAAATCCGACACGGGCTTGTCGGCGTGTCAAAAACTCACGATATTTCATTGGGTTTGGGGGTATCGGCAAAAGAGCGTCGGTCTCACATACCGAAGGTCGCTGGTTCAAGTCCAGTACCGCCCATGATCTCCCCTTCCTTCTCCCCCTTTTTAAAAGGGGGAAAGAAGGGGATTTTAATTATAAATACTAATCACAACTGGTTTCCCGTTTCTTTTCTCACACCCCCTTACCTCATCAGGAAACCTGTTCGTGAAGAACCGTGAAAAAGATTGCCGATACAGCTCCAGCCACTGCAGGAAAAGATGCGGGGTAACCAGGTAACAGGCCACAGGAAACAGGTAACAGCAAAAAATTTCCCTGCCCCGTAGTTCGAAGAACAGCGGGGAGCATCCCGCACCTTTGGGTGGGATTGATTATATGTCGGTATCGCAGTTATGAAGGCGTTTAAAGGCGACGCTGAGCGAGAATGCAGAAGTGCGCTAGCGATTCAAGGAAATCGAATCGCAATTAACAACCAAAATGTAAAATGTTT
>MEUM01000126.1:0-4026 GCA_001771735.1 Caldifarciminota bacterium RBG_13_43_14
GCTCTACGTACCGATCTATACGGGCATCTATTGACGCTTGACCTTGAATTTTACGATCGAAATAAAACCGGTGAGCTCATGGCTCATTCAGTAAATGATATAAACGCGGTGCGTATGGCGATCGGTTTTGGGTTTATTATTCTAATCGATATAACCGTGCTTGGAATCGCTGGTCTGATAATGATGTTTAATATAAGTCCAAAATTGACCGTTTATGCGTTGATACCGCTCCCGATCCTCACCCTGATATCCACGCGTTTCGGTCGTATGATACATCGTTATTTTGAAAAAGTTCAGGAATCTTTTGCATTATTAACCGAAAGGGTTCGGGAAAACCTTTCGGGGATAAGGATTGTGAAAATTTTCGTTCAAGAAGAAGCGGAAAAAGAGAAATTCCAGCGTCTGAGCCAGGAATATGTCGATAAAAACAAAAAATTGATACGGATTTGGGGACTATTTTTCCCCCTGGTTATGTTCTTTGCCGCTCTTGGTGAGGTACTCGTGCTCTGGCTAGGGGGGCGTCTTGTGATCAGTGGCGAGATATCGATCGGTTCATTCGTTGCATTCATTGCTTATTTGCAGATCCTGGTATGGCCGATGATGGCCATTGGCTGGGCAATAAATCTCTTTCAGCGAGGGGGGGCTTCACAGCAGCGTTTGCAGCGGATCTTCGATACGACATTCGATATCAAAGATGGTAATCGAACCCTTACTGCAGTCCAGGGTGGGATCGAATTAAAGAATGTATCATTTCGCTATACTTCTAAAAACCGGAATGCTATTGATGATGTTTCGATAAAAATCGAACCCCGGCAAATGATCGGTATTACCGGACCGATCGGGTGCGGCAAAACAACCTTGATCAATCTATTATTACGACTTTATGAACCGCAGGCTGGTGCGATCTCGATCGATGGGAATAATATCAAGGATCTTAATTTTAATGATCTGAGATACAATATTGCTTATGTACCGCAAGATACTTTTCTGTTTTCCGATACGATCGCAGCGAACATAGCTTTTGGTCGGAACGATTATCAATACGCCGATCTCGAGCGGGTCACCAAGGTCGCGCATATCTATGATGAGATCATGGCCCTGCCTGATAGTTTCAAAACCCAGGTCGGAGAACGCGGAATTACATTAAGCGGCGGACAAAAACAGCGGGTCGCCCTTGCCCGTGCGCTGTTGCTTGATCGGCCAATCTTAATCCTTGATGATGCTTTTTCCTCAGTGGATGCTGAAACCGAACGTAAAATATTAGGGTCGATCAGGTCAGAATTGAAAAGCCGGACATCGATTATAATCTCACACCGCGTTTTTGTTCTACAGGACGCAGACAGTATTTTTGTTCTTGATAATGGTCGGATAACCGAACAGGGTACTCATCAGCAATTGCTTACCCTGGACGGACTGTACCGGGAAATATTCGAGATCCAGCAGATCGAAAAGACACTGGGAGCAGACTAATATGAACGATTTATATCATGATGAGATCCAGGTAGGCAAGGTTTTTGACTGGCGTATATTTACCCGCCTTTACGATTTCGTCAAACCGTATGGTCATTCATTATTAATCGCTTTCATATTTCTGATCATTAGCGCAGGTTTAGAGATACTCTATCCCTACATTACCAAAATTGCGATCGACCGCTATATTTTAAGAAGCGGACGCTTGATCAGCGCTGAAGTTGATGCCGGAAATCGAATCAAGATCAATGACCAGCAGTATTTCGTTCCGCAGCAGGATCTGGAAAAGGTTGATGCGCGTATCCTTCGTTCCTGGGAGAAAGACAGTCTGATATCAGCTGAACGGTACTATTATTTATTTGTGGATAGCGCGGACACAAAAACTTCGGCAATTGTCGACAAATATGAGGATCAAACGATCGTTTCCGGAGATCTGGTCCTTATTCCATACGGCAATATGAATAAAATGTTGCAAAAAGATGTTTTGGTGCTTCGTCGCGATGACAGCATTGGTCTTATCCGTTTGGTCGGTCTTTTTCTTATTATAATTATTGTAGGATTATTCGCAAATTATTTTCACATTTATATGTCACAATACGCTGGACAAATGATAATGCATCTGATAAGATCCCGGGTATTTGCCAAACTGCAATTACTGGGTCTTTCGTTCTTCGATCGAAATCCCGTCGGCCGGCTCGTTACTCGGGCGACGAATGATGTCGAAGCTATAAATGAAGCGTTCACTCAAGTTTTTGTTCGTTTTTTCAAAGATATATTTTTGCTGATCGGGATCATCATTATCATGTTATTCATTAACGTCCGACTCGCCTTGATCTCTTTCACGATTACACCCTTACTTTTATTTATTACTTTTTATTTCCGCATCCGGGCTCGTAATATCTATCGTATTGTGAGGACCAAGCTCGCTAAATTGAACGCAGTTCTGCAGGAGAATCTGTCCGGGATGAGGATAATCAAGATCTTTCGCCGGGAAAAGGAGAAACTCAGACAATTTGATGCGGTCAACCAAGAATATCTGAAAGCAAATTTCAATCAAGTGCTATTAATGTCTTTTTTCCGGCCAACGATCGAAATAGTAAGTTCGTTCGGGATCGGTTTGATATTGTACTTTGGCGGGATCCAGGTCATTACCGGTAAGATCTCACTGGGTGTGCTGGTTGCATTCATAGCTTATATAGAGATGTTTTTTCGACCGATCCGCGAGTTGACTGAGTCCTATACGACCCTGCAGTCGGCAATGGCTTCGAGTGAACGTATATTTTTATTGCTTGATGAACCAGTACAGGTAAAATCCAAAGAAAAAGCGATTCATGATATTACACCTAAAGGAAACATCATATTTAAGAATGTCTGGTTCAAATATGACCGCGATTGGGTGCTGAAGGGGGTTTCTTTAAATGTAAAGGCAGGTGAGCGGATAGCTATTGTAGGGCCGACCGGTTCAGGGAAGACATCAATCATTAATCTATTATCGCGACTCTATGAGTTCCAAAAAGGTCAAATACTGATCGATGGCATAGACATCCAGGATATAGATTTGAGTACGCTACGGAGGATGATCGGGGTTGTACCGCAGGATGTATTTCTTTTTGCCGGGGACATAAAATCGAATATCCGTTTAGGATTACCTATCGATGATCTTGAGGTGAGCGAAATAGCCAGCAGGATCAATGCTAATGCTATCATCGAACGTTTCCCGAAAGGCTACGATGAAAATGTCGCTGAACGGGGCGTGACATTTTCGACCGGTGAACGACAGCTTTTGGCTTTTGCCCGCGCCCTGGCTTTTAATCCAAAAATCCTGGTGCTTGATGAAGCTACTGCAAATATAGATGCCGAGACCGAAAAACTCATCCAAGATGGATTGCAGAAGTTAACCGAAGGTCGAACATCGATCATTATTGCGCATCGTCTAAGTACCGTTAAAGAGGCGGATAGGATCTTGGTTGTACTGCATGGCGAGATCGTTGAATCGGGCCGGCATGAAGAATTGATCAAAGCCCGGGGGATATATTATCAACTTTATCAAATGCAAACTTTCCATCAGTAAAAATGATGCAACGGATAACAGATAGGATGCAACGGATGTTTTATCCGTCTGAATCTTATTTTTCAATCCGTTGAATCGTTGTTACATATCTTGACATATATATACGCCTAATTATAATCGCATTATGTGTGGTATAATCGGTTATATTGGCAAGCACGACGCGGCTCGTATTTTAACTGCTGGATTATTCCGTTTGGAATATCGCGGCTATGATTCAGCCGGTATTGCTCTGATAACCGGTGATCGAATATTTTTACGCAAAACTGTCGGTCATGTAAGCGAGCTGGTTCGTATTCATGATCAGGACATGCCCAAGTCCCGGATCGGGATCGCTCATACCCGCTGGGCGACGCATGGTGTGCCAAATGATATTAATGCCCATCCCCATACGGATTGCGATAGCCGTTTTGCCGTGGTTCACAATGGCATAATAGAGAATTTCCGTACGCTCAAGAAATTCCTGGAAGAAAAAAATCATAAGTTAG
>MEUM01000126.1:4037-4357 GCA_001771735.1 Caldifarciminota bacterium RBG_13_43_14
GATTCTGAGGTGATTCCGCATCTTATCGAGGAATTCTATGAAGGGGATCTGTTATCAGCCGTGAAAAAGACTTGTAGCTATCTGGATGGTACCTATGGTATTGCATTGCTTTCGATCGATAGCCCGGATA
This sequence comes from Caldifarciminota bacterium RBG_13_43_14, assembly GCA_001771735.1. Classification (GTDB taxonomy): domain Bacteria; phylum Hydrothermota; class Tepidihabitantia; order SM23-42; family SM23-42; genus RBG-13-43-14. Next base: position 4,168 of record MEUM01000126.1, read on the forward strand.
CGATCATCGCTGCCCGCATGGGAAGCCCGCTTGTGATCGGCAAAGGTAAAGATGAATATATAGTAGCATCGGATCTCGCTGCTATTATCGGGCACACCAACCAGGTGATATACATGAAAGATGGGGATGTGGCTGAGATCAAATTAGATAGTCTTAAGATCGAAAGTAAATATATAGGAATCGTGACTCC
>MEUM01000126.1:4394-5781 GCA_001771735.1 Caldifarciminota bacterium RBG_13_43_14
GAAAGAGGTGGATTTGATTATTTCATGCTTAAGGAGATCTATGAACAGCCGATGATCCTGCGGGATACTATTCGGGGGCGACTCAATTATGACGAAGGGATCGCAAGATTGAATGGTATATCAGATTATGTTGATAAATTAAGGGATGCAGATCGTATCGTTATTATCGGGTGTGGTACATCTTGGCATGCCGCTTTGATCGGTGAATACATGATCGAATCGCTTGCTCAGATCCCGGTCGAGGTTGAATATGGGTCCGAATTCCGTTACCGGCGTCCAGTTTTGACCAAGGGTTCAGTGTGTCTGGCAGTTTCTCAGTCGGGCGAGACCGCGGACACACTTGCGGCCCTGCGTGAAGCTAAGCGAGCTGGTGTACCGGTGCTCGGTATATGCAATGTGGTCGGCAGCACGATCGCCCGGGAAACTGATGCTGGAATATATATACATGCGGGACCGGAAATCGGCGTGGCATCGACCAAGGCATTTCTCGCTCAGATAATGACCTTTGGTTTATTATCTTTATTCCTTGGTCGCTTGAAACATCTGTCGGTCGATGAAGGGCGAAGGATCATCAATGCTGTGCAAAAAATCCCCGATCAGATCACTGATCTCCTCAGTACTTTGCCTGAACAGATTAAAGAACTGGCCCATAGATTCAAGAATCATAAAAATTTTCTATATCTTGGTCGCGGCTATAATTTTCCGGTTGCGCTTGAAGGCGCGCTCAAGCTTAAAGAGATATCCTATATTCATGCTGAAGGGTATCCGGCCGCCGAAATGAAACATGGACCGATCGCTTTGATCGATCAGGATATGCCGGTGGTTGTTATTGCAATCAAGGATGCAATTTACGATAAGGTCATTTCAAATATCGAAGAGATAAGGGCACGACGTGGTCAGGTGATCGCGATCGGGTCTGAAGGAGATCATGATTTACAGGAATATGTCGATTACACGATTTATGTACCTGAAACGATCGATCATCTTTATCCTTTGTTAACTACTCTGCCCTTACAGTTACTCGCCTATTATATCGCTAACTTTAAAAATCTTGACGTTGATCGTCCCCGTAATCTTGCAAAAAGCGTAACGGTAGAGTGATTATTCATTTCTTTAGTGAACTAATACCGATGAGGAGGTTCAGTGTCTGAAGTTCGTCGTGATATTGTTACCGATACTTGGGTGATAATCGATACCGAGAACGATCTTATTCCAAAACCGGAAAAGCCTAATATTCTTAGTGCCGATGCCTGTCCGTTCTGTGCCGGACATGAGAACCGGACACCGGATGAGATTTACGCAGTGCGCAATGATAATTCAAGTCCTGATCAGAAAAATTGGCAGGTTCGGGTGATTCCGAATATAAATCCGGTTTTAAGGATTGAGG
>MEUM01000126.1:5861-9375 GCA_001771735.1 Caldifarciminota bacterium RBG_13_43_14
GATCATACCGAACATTTATTTGAATTATCCGATCAACAGGTTGGTCTGGTGCTTGAAACCTATCGTTATCGTATCGAAGATCTGCACAAAGACAAACGTTTACGCTATATTTTGATCTTCAAGAACCATGGACCTGATGCCGGCGCTAAAACGATATCGCATACTCATTCCGAGCTTATCGCTTTGCCGGCGACACCGATAAGGGTAAAGCAGAAACTGAATGGGGCGCTCGAATATTATAGTTATAAGGAACGATGTCTTTTCTGTGATATACTTCTACAGGAGATCGAAATGGCTGATCGTTTAGTTTTTCAAAGTGATAAGTTTATCGCGATAACACCTTATGCTTCGCGTTATCCATTTCAGGTCGTCATATTGCCAAAACGACATCAATTCAGTTATAAACTTATTAACCGGGAAGAGATCAACGATCTGAGCGTGGTATTGAAAAGGGTCATTGCGGTGATCCATAAAGTGCTCGGTGGCCCATCATATAATCTGATTCTCAATGATTCTCCCAATTTGCTGCCCCAAGCCAAGTACTGGAAATCGATCGCGCTCGATTATCATTGGCACATTGAAATAACACCGCGAATCTTCCGTCGTACCGGTTTTGAACTGGGTACTGGATTTCATATTAATTCATTAGCTCCAGAGAAAGCGGCAAGCATACTGCGTTCGAATTTATGATAAAGGCCATCGTTTTTGATCTGGACAATACGCTGGTCGATTTTATCGCAATGAAAGAGGCCTCAATCGAAGCCGCGGTGCTGTCAATGATTGATACCGGCTTGAAAATGAATAAAAAAGACGCGATCAAGACGATATACGAGATATATGATCAGGAGGGTATCGAAGATCAAAAAGTATTCGATAAATTTCTTACCCGGGCATTAGGCACCATCGATTATCGGATCCACGCGGCCGGGATCATCGGCTATCGTCGTGCCCGGGAGGCAGCGCTTGTTCTGTATCCCCATGTACAGATGACGATGATCGAGTTAATTAAGAAAGGATTGAAACTTGCCGTCGTCAGTGATGCCCCCCGCCTGCAGGCTTGGTTAAGGCTTTGTCAACTGAATTTGCACCGGATTTTTGATGCGGTGATCACCTTTGAAGATTCAGGACGTAGAAAACCCGATCCCGAACCTTTTCGAATGGCGCTTGAAAGGATCAACATTGAAGCCAGCGATTCGATTATGGTTGGCGACTGGGCAGAACGGGATATTGTTGGCGCAAAGCTGCTGGGCATGAAAACTGTTTTCGCGCGTTATGGTGATCGCTTCAATACCGTTAAGTCAGGTGCCGATTTTGAGATAAACGATATTATCGAGCTGCTTGATATCGTTGAAAGATTATCACACTTGGATCCGGGGCACGGCGTCGGTAATTCAAAATGAACATTTTTTTGATATTGATCTCAGTATCACTGCCGCACTCGGAAACTTATACCTACGAAACAAATGATAAAGGCAAGATCGGGAACATGATAATCGAAACATGGTTTGACAGTCTCGGTTATCATGCGATTTATAAATGGGAAGACCGGGTCCAACAGATATTGTTTGATGCCGATGACATGAGTACACGGCATGTTAAAAAAACTATAGGTGAAAAGCTGGATTATGAAATAACCAGGGAAAAAGATATACGCGTATATTTCCAGGGACGCCGCACGACCTACTATGATAAAGATCCGGTGTACGATCGCCATGCCCTTGAATATGCATTACGCGGATTCGAATATTCGTCTGACTTTAGCCAGATCATTAAATTGCATGTGCCTGAATTCATGATTATAAATGCGAGGATCAGTATTGATGGTCGTGAAAACGTATTAACTCATTTTGGCGATACCGAGTGCTGGAAAGTAAAAATGTCACCGAGGGTATTATTTTTAAAATGGAGTTTTTATTTTTGGATCGAAGTTGAATACCCCCATCGTTTTATACGTTATTCTGATTCATCCGGTAAGAATACAATATCACTCATTGAATATACTGATCACAGTGAATAAAGCAGTATTTTCAAAAATTTTTCTGTGCTGGCTAGTCCTGATCCATTGTTCCATATTATATGGACATGAAATTGAACTGAAGCTGCCGGTATCGGAAATAAATTTTAGTGTATTGACTGGCGAGCATGACAAAATCATCATAAGCGGTAGTTCAGGAATCGCTGAAAATGCTGTTTTCGAACTGCCTCTCGTCAGCTATACTTTTCTTTTGCCCGCCGATCATTCTATATCCGCGGTTGAGGTCCTTGACACACAATGGACGGACATTGGCGGTAATTTCAAGCTTAGTAGAAAATATAATAATTTTCCGATTGGCTTCAAACTTCCGGCAACGAACGTAGACCAAGCTATGTCAGTACGAAGATCCGAACCCGATAGTATTATATGTAAGTTCCATAGCGGTTATTTTCAGGGACGATCGATCGGTCAGGTTTCGGTGATCCCTTTTAGATACCAACCTGAAAATGAGAAGCTGTCAAAGCTCAATAGATTGGTGATCAAAATGCAACTTGAGTATCGTCAATCCGGTCTGATAATACGACGCCGGTCGATCCTTAGCGATCAAATCAGTAAAATGTTCTTATCCTCGATCATTGTCAATGATGATATGATTGAGGATAATGGCGTCATCGAAGAAATGTCTGGAACCGACGATACGATCACCGATGGTCTGCCTTCATTAATTGGACCTCCGATTGACCTGTTGATAATTACCAGTGAAGCTCAGCGTGATGTATATTCGGGTTTTGCCGAGTTTAAAAAAAGAAGTGGTTATAATTGTGCGGTCAGGACGGTAAGCTGGATCAATCAAAGGTACCCCGGTGCCGATGAATGTGAGCAGATAAGGTGTTTTATAAAAGACGCGGTTGAAAAATGGGGTATCGTGTTCGTTTTGCTGGGCGGAGATACCGACATTGTTCCGACCAGACATATACGAATGTCACCGCTTTTCAATCAGTGGCCAGTCTATCTGGTCACTGATCTTTACTATTCAGACTTAGATGGCGATTGGAATTTCAATGGCAATGATCGCTACGGTGAAGTCGATGACTCGCTTGATCTTTTTCCCGATGTTTTCGTCGGCAGAATACCATCAAGGTCGGCTTCTGATGTCGCTAATTATCTTAACAAACTCAAGAATTATACTTTATCTCCCGATCTTACCGGAACGATAAAAGCACTTTTCTATACATCGGATTTTGATGTGACCAACGATGCCTATGAAATGGCCTTGAGACTCAGTAATCATTTACCATCATGGTTTTTGATAAGCTATTTGAATAATCGTCCACTTGCTGAATTGATCGATTCATTGAATTCAAATTTTGGAATAATCGGTGGTTTAGGGCATGGTGATATAAATCATATTCGGGTTAGAAATAATCCGCGGGAGAACGCAACCAACCATAACTTTGACGCCTTGATCAACAGCAATTTTCCTTTAATGTATGTGATCACATGCTACACCAATACTTTTGATTCTGATTGTCTGGGCGA
>MEUM01000127.1 GCA_001771735.1 Caldifarciminota bacterium RBG_13_43_14
AAACTACCGACCGGTGCTCTTGGTGTTTATACTTATGTCGAACGTCTTCAACAGGGTCTGAGACAACTCATGACCGGCAATCGGAAGTTCGCGCTTGAATACATTACCCGGGACGACATTGCTGCGCTGACCAAAGAAGCAGCTCATATCTCTCGTATACCTTATGTCATGGATGTTGACCGCGAAGAAGCGGAAAAGATATTGAACAGCTAAATCGTTCAGATATTTATTGTTCTCTTACTATAAGATTTCTGAGAAAAACCGGCAATGATAGATATCAGAGATTAATGAAAGTGATCAATACTTTTTCAGAGCTTTCGCTATCATATATTGAAAATTAATTAAGGAGATTTATGGCTGAATTTTCAGTGGTTGAAATGGCAATGCGTCAGATCGATCGTGGTGCTGAAGCCCTAAAACTATCAGAAAACCAGATCCGGTTACTGAAATGTTCGAAAAGAATATTAAGAACAACTTTCCCGGTTGAAATGGACGACGGAACCATACGGCTTTTTACCGGATTCCGCTGCCAGTACAGCGATATCCGAGGTCCAACTAAAGGCGGGGTGCGCTATCATCCCAATGTCAGCGAGGAAGAAGTCATCGCATTAGCGGCATGGATGACCTGGAAATGCGCTCTGGTCGATCTCCCCTATGGCGGTGCCAAGGGTGGAGTGATCTGTGATCCGCTCAAACTTTCCGAGAGAGAACTTGAACATATTACACGCCGTTTTACTGCTGAGATCATGCCGATCCTCGGTCCGGACAAGGATATCCCGGCTCCCGACGTCTTTACGACCTCAAAAACCATGGCCTGGATGATGGATACGTTCAGCATGTTCGCGGGCTATACTGAACCCGCCGTAGTAACAGGAAAACCTGAAGTACTGGGTGGCTCGAAAGGCCGCAAAGAAGCGACTGGTCGCGGAGTTGCGATCATCACCCGAGAATTCTATCGTGCCCAGGGGAAAAAATTAGATGGTTGCACGGTCATTATTCAGGGATTTGGCAATGTCGGCAGTCATGCTGCTTTATTCCTGTCATTGATGGGCGCAAAGATCATCGCTGTTTCCGATCAGAACACCGGACTCATCGATAAAAACGGTCTCAATATTCAGGAGTTGATGAATTGCACTGATAGAAACCGTTGCCTTGAACCATATATTGGCGCCACGCATACTAAACCTGATGACATATTCGATGTTAAAGCTGATATTCTAATACCGGCTGCGCTTGAAAATCAAATCCGCAAGGATAATGCCGATAGTTTTCAAGTCGGAGCGATCGTTGAAGGTGCCAATGGCCCAGTAACTCCGGATGCCGATGAGATCCTTGAGCAAAAAGGCATACACGTTATCCCTGACATTCTTGCCAATGCCGGCGGTGTGATCGTCAGTCATTATGAATGGGCTCAAGCTTTATCCGGGCTCTACTGGGAAGAAACTGAGGTTAATGAGAAATTGGAGAAAAAACTTGTTTCCAGTTTCAATGAAGTCTGGCGCCGTTCACAAAATCTAAAAATACCATTGAGGACCGCTGCCTACGTCGTGGCAATTGCAAGGATTCTTGAAGTGTACAAGTACCGCGGTATTTTTCCATAGGATCGTCAAGCAACAAAAAAGGCGAGCGTAATGCTCGCCTTTTTTATAGAAAAGAAGGTCAATTAAAAAACATCGATCATACGGGCCAATACCGCCTTGCCGCGATAATCAGGTAATATAATCGGCGCCTTGCGGGCGGTGTTAATATTTGCGTTCTTGAGTTGAGCTATGTATTTTGGTAAATGCTCCAGGGTCAATTTTCCGAACGGTAATTTATTGTTCAATATTTGCGACGCAGTTATGCCAGCGCGTCGACCAAAAACCAAACAATCTAAGGTCGAATTACCCATTAAGCGATTCTTGCCATGCACACCACCGGATACTTCGCCGGCCACTAAAAGGCTTTCAATATTAGTTTTGCCCCACGGGTCAGTTTCGATACCACCATTCTGATAATGCAGGGTTGGAAAAACGAGTACCGGATCTTTTCGTATATCGAGATCAAAACGTTTGAACATTCGGAACATACCGGGGAATGCTTTTTCAATTGCACCACTACCATTCTTAACTTCAATAAGCGGCGTGTCCAGCCAAACACCTTTCATCCCGGTTGGCGTCACCACACCTTTATTGCGTACATAGCATTCACGAATAAAGCTCGCCGCCTCAACATCGCGAGGTTCAAGCGGATACACGAATGCCTCGCCTTCAATATTGACCGGTTGAGCACCCATTCCTCTGAGCTTCTCGGTAAGCAATAAACCGATAATTTGCTGCGGGAAAGCCGCACCAGTAGGATGATATTGTACCGTATCCGTATCACGTAACTTCGCACCTACCCGGTAAGCCATTACAATACCGTCCGCGGTTGCGCCATAGTGATTGGTCGTTGGAAAACCGCGAATATGCAGCCGCCCAAAACCACCGGTCGATAGAATCACAACCTTACTCTGAACGATTTTGTAATCACCGGTTTCGAGATTAAATAATACTGCCCCAGTAAGACGGTTTCCATCGGTCAAAAATTCAACTACCGGATAGAACTCAAGACACGGTATTTGCCGGCTCCGGAATTCATCACGGAGCACTCTTAGCTCTTCCATGCCGGTGTAATCCCGGCAGGCATGCATACGCCGTCTCGATGCACCGCCAAAAGCCGTTTCCACAAAAGTTCCGTCATCATTCCGATCGATCATGGCGCCAAGATCGCATAACCATTTCATGATCAAAGGAGCATCCTCAGCCAATGCCCCGAGTACATCGGGTTTATTGGTAAAATGACCGCCGCCGATCGCATCGAGGAAATGACGCGCTGGTGAATCATTTTCACGATCAGCCGATTGCGTTCCACCTTCAGCCATCATCGAATTAGAATCACCGTGTCTCAGTTTATTTACCAGAAGGATTTTATCCTTATTTACACCTTTATCATAAGCCCATAATGCTGCGGTCGTTCCCGCAAGACCGCCCCCGATTATCAATAAATCCACACTGTAATCAGGATTAGAAAGATTAATCACCTTACTATCAACAACCGGATAGGCCTCCAACAAATCCACAACTTCATTGGCGGCCATGTCACCCTTATTTGGACCAAATAAAATCTGCCTTTTGCCACCCGGGGCATAATCTGGATGAACCTGCAGAACTTCATCGCGCTCGGCCATGGTCATCGCCTTGGGCGTAAAATCCCTACGCGCTTGACGTGTTTTATTAACGATATCAATAAGCTTGCGCATATATTCAGGATAACCTTCTATGAATTTCAACTCAGCCATAGTCCCTCCCTCTCTATTCGGGTTCAATGTCACGCGCGGTGTATACTTTGCGCAGTTCATCCACACTCATTTTTATCAAATCTTCCAGTTCTTTAGTAAATTTACCCTGTATAATTTCTTCAACTCGTTTATTCAAATGTTCGGGCGCAGGAGTGTTGTATTTTCCGTGTAATCTTCTTGCCAGCTGGGCAAGATTGTACTGGGCGAGTTCAGCCGGGCAGCGCATAGCGCACAGGCCGCATTGAATGCAGTCAAATGATATCTCGGCCATTACTGCAATATCGCCGCGTTTTCCGGCGGCGATATATTCCATTACATCAATATCTTGAGGACATGCTTTTGTGCATGAGTTACATCCCAGGCACTTAAGGATCTCGGGATAATTGTTCAGCAACGCTTCAATACCAGGACGTAATTTATCGAGGTCATAATCCGAGCGCTCGGCTGGGGTAAATGGTATCTGCGTCAAATACATACCATCTTCAACCCTGGTCTGACAGGCCATCGCGGTTTTTAAACGGTAATCACCCTCGATCCGGTAAACAGTGGTGCAGGCACCGCAAAAACCGGCCCGGCAACCGCATGACCTTATCAGTCTATAGCCGGCAAATTCCATTGCCTGCATTATTGTTAATCCGGCCGGTACCCGGTATTTCCGTCCCAGCACCGAAATCGTTACCCAGTATTGTATCTCTTTTTCGTCAATTCCCGTAACTACCGATCGATTGGACTCGGCAATCTTATCCATTATATTGCTATCTTCGGGCATTTCTTAATAACCTCCTTCTAAACCAAAATTTTTTTGAAGTTCTTGAATGCTTTAATGCTGGCTATATAGTATCCAAAAAAACCTTTATGTCAACCGTCTTTTAAGAGATTTCCGATTCCAGATTACGGATAAAACCCGTAATTAACCGTATGGCTCTTTCAATATCTTTAAGCGAAACGATCTCAGCCGGTGAATGCATATTCCGTACTGGGATCGTGACAATGCAGGATGGAATGCCGCTCCGATTAAAGGCGATGAAATCAGCATCCGTACCGGTACTGCGCGTGCTCAATTCGAACTGATAAGGTATATCTAAACCATGGGCGGTTTCCACCAATATCCGGGCAAGCTTATCCGGAACAGTCGGGCCTCTTCCGATAACCGGACCAGAACCCAGTACAAACCCCTCATGCTCCTTAAGCTCGGGATGATCTCCAAAAGTAACATCTATTACAATATTGTAGTCGACCGGCAAACGAAATGATTGTATCTTAGCTCCCAGACCCGTAAATTCCTCCTGGCTGGTTGCGACAAAATAAATATTTGTTTTGTGATGCACATTAACCAGCTCATTCATGACCATGATGCCACAAGCAACACCGACTCGATTATCAAGGGCTTTCGAAGTCCTGAGATCGGCAGAAAGCTTGCGATAAGGTGAGTAAAAAGTGATACAATCGCCAATCTGGCAATTAGCCCGAACCGATTCAGCGTTCAACCCGGTATCGATAAAGAGTTTATTTATTGGCACTACTTTCTGAGCTTCGTCAGCGGTCAATAAATGAGGAGGTTTAGCTCCGATGTAACCTCGTATTGTCTCCTGTCCATGAACCACGACTTCTTGGCCAGGCAGAATACGCGCATCTGAACCACCGATCTCGGAAAAGAAGATCCGCCCTGAATTATCAATTCGGTTAACAATAAATCCAATCTCATCGCTATGACATGCGATCATAATACCGGTTTTGTCGGTACCAGGATGATAACCAGTAACACTGCCATCACCTTCTATTTTACCCGCTATCGATATTCGATCTAATTCTTGCTTGATCACAATCTGGATATCGCCCTGATATCCTATGCCCGTAGCGCTCACAAGTCTTTCAAGTAAAATATCCAGGTACTCCATACTATTTCTCCGTCTTTATTGAGCTATCCGACTGCGCGCTGAAACCGGCATCATTCCTTTCATCAATCCGGCAAAACACAAGATTACCGGTTTCCAGTGATAACATAGTACTGACTTTGGCAGCAACGATCTGGTTTAGATACTTACCGCCATTCTCAACTACGATTTTAACACCTTCGATATATCCAACTCCCTCATTGCTATTAAGTCCTCGTTTTAAAATCCTCACATATATCGTCTTTTGAGGAGTAAAGATCGGCGTTAACACCCTATAGAGTTCGCGAATATCGATGAGTTTGACATTAGGGAACAACCTTGCCTGGCGGCAGACTTCATCGGATACGGTGAAAAGTTTCGCATTCCTGAGCTGCGCGATCTTCAATACTACCAGTTCTTCGGACATACCTCCATCTTTATCCCGTACGAAGTCGATCGATGCATTTCTTTTTAATATACCGATCGATCGTTCACCTTTTGGACCATCGAACTTCCTGACTAGATAACGCACTAATGTTGGGATTAATATGCGACCCTCAAAATATTTCCGGTCGAACAACTGTATTACCCGCCCATCGATTATGCTTGCTGAATCAAGCACGTAGCGGTGTTCGCGTTTAAAAAAAAGCATAATTCCTCCTGTACAAAGTCACCCGGGAAAATTACTGGTTGAATGCGTGACCAACTGCTTCTCTCACTTCCGTAATATCTATGATATTTAATCCATAAGTCATTTTTGATGACTCATTACGGGCGATCATTGCGGTTTTGAATCCCAAATTTTCCGCTTCCTTCAATCTTGAATCAAGACCAAAAACCGGTCTGACTTCTCCTCCCAATCCTACCTCACCGATCACTACCATATCACGAGGGATAGGCTTATCCCTGACCGATGATGCAATCGCTATAATTATCCCCAGATCAGTTGAGGTTTCCATTACTTTAATTCCGCCCACGACATTAACGAAACAATCTTGAGCATAAACACTGATTCCGGCCCGCCGTTCGAGAACAGCTAAGAGCATTGATAGCCGCTTGTGATCAACACCAGTAGCAATACGCTGAGGATAATTAAAATATGTGGGACTGGTCAACGCCTGTACTTCAACGAGCAAAGGACGTGAACCTTCGATTATTGACACAACTGCGGAACCAGGTGCCTCAGTATGAGAAATAAAGAGACTTGAAGGATTGGGTACTTCCTGCAAGCCGGTGGCGGTCATTTCGAATACGCCGATCTCATTGGTCGAACCAAAACGATTTTTGATCGTTCTGATTATCCGGTACTGTTGAGTCCTTTCACCTTCGAAATATAAGACCGTATCGACGATATGCTCAAGTGTTTTTGGTCCAGCGATCAATCCATATTTGGTAACATGACCGATAAGAACAGTAGTAACTTCCCTATCCTTGGCAAAGTGCATCAGCGACGCACCACATTCACGGACCTGGGCAACACTGCCTGGCGCCGAAGTCAATTTTGAACTATAAACGGCTTGAATCGAATCAACGATCATAAGATCGGGCTTTTGTTGTCCGGCACAATCCAGAATCGCCTCTAACTCTGTACCGGCAATTAATTGTATACCTTCACCTATAATACCTAATCTTTCAGCACGAACCCTGATCTGATAGGCAGATTCTTCGCCACTGACATACAAAACTCTTGATCCACGATCAGTGATCAATCCGGAAAGCTGCATCATCAAGGTCGATTTTCCAATGCCAGGATCGCCGCCCAGAAGAATCAACGAACCTCGCACTAATCCCCCACCCAATACCCGATCAAGTTCTTTGATCCCAACGCTCAAACGATCATCCTTTTGATAGGGAATATCGGTCAGTGATTGAGTATTCAAGCGCTGCACTGGCTTTGAAGTACTTTCTACGGCCAATTCTTCAACCATTGAATCGTATTCACCGCATGCCGGACAGCGACCTAGCCATTTCGGAGCGATCGCACCACATTGTTGACAGACAAATTTCGATCTAGATGGTTTCAAATTGCGATATTATTAATCTCTGGCATCGGTTAGTGTTATCATTGCTTGCCTCTTAGATTCTTAATGTACGGGGCCAATCTCATCAAAAAACTTTTACATTTATATAGCGCTGAGGATTCGCCTTAATGTCCTCCAGCAGTTCTTTGAGCGATTGATTGGTATCGCGTATTTCTTGATAAAGATCATCCGATCTGATCAATTTCCCCAGTGTACCCTCACCTTGTATTAGAATTGCCAGACTATCCAGACGTTGCGCTAATTCATTAAGGCGATCGCCCGGTTCCTGAAAGGCCGTGCTCAAATTCTTAATACTACGATCAAGAGTCGTTTCAAGCTTTTTACCAATAATATCGAGATCTATTGGTTTCATATTTTCAATGACTTTAGCTAATCTACTAACATCGCTAAGCACAGTTTCAAAATCAAAAGCACTGAACTGTCCATCGAACTCGGTCGCGGCGGTATCGGATACCCCAAGGGTTATTTTTACATAACGATCACCACCGAGCAAGCTGACCGACCGTAATTCGAATTGTGAATCCTTGGGCAATTCAATATTCTTTGAAATCGAGAGAACGGTTAACACACGATTGCCCTGCAATTTCATAGACTTGATCTTGCCCTTTTCCAATCCGTAGATAATAACTGGATCCCCAACTTTCAAACCACCAACGTCTTGAAAATAGACTTCGATCTCGTGCGTATTCCCCCAGCCCAAACGACCGGTAAGCCAGGTATACAGACCGATAAAAATCACCACCGTAGCGATAACAAAAAATCCAACCAAAGTATCTTTGAAACCTCTAGCCATAAAATTCCTTTCCGATCTTGCTCAGTTGTTCAATCCTGCCGTTTTTCAGCATACAGATCACATCACCAACTGCCCGGGCAGTATCCAGGTCATGCGTAACAACGATCCCCATCTTATCATAATTTTTCTTTAGATAATTGATCAATTCTACTATTCGGTCTCTCATCAATGGATCAAGCCCGGTTGTCGGCTCATCATAAAGAATGTATTTTGGATCAAGCGCAAGGGCACGACCTATCGATACCAATCTTTTCATGCCACCGGATAAAGAACGAGGATAAAGATTCTCTTTGCCCGGCAGACCAACGATATTCAGTATCTCATTCACCCTTTCACGGATCTTATTGGATGGTGTCTTGGTATGCTGCACGATCGGCAGGGCTATATTCTCGAGAACGCTCATCGAATCGAACAAAGCGGCACCCTGGAATACATAACCGATCTGCTTTCGAATATCGAAGATCTGACCATTGTTCGCTTTTTGTACATCCAGGCCATCGATTATGACACTGCCCCGGTCAACGGGAATAAGACCAACGATGGACTTCAGGAGCACTGTCTTACCGGTCCCCGAAGGTCCAAGGATTACGATAAGCTGTCTCGGCTCTACTACAAAGCTTACATCCTGCAATACAATAAGTGAATCGAATTTTTTAAAGAGATTGTTTACCTGGATCATCCGAAAACCACCAATGCCACGAGAAAATCTAGAATAAGTATCATTATAGAAGCAGTGACCACCGCTTTTGTTGCTGCCTGTCCAACTTCACGGGCGCCGCCCTGAACCTTGAAGCCATAATAACAGCCGGCCGTAGCGATTACAAAGGAAAAAACTACAGTTTTGATCAATCCGCCGAAAAGGTCGCGCGCAAAGAAGAAATGAACCAGACCGTAATTATATAAGCTAAACGGGATATTCAAGAAATAATGGGCATAAACCGCACTAACCACAAGGGCAACCGCTTCCGAAATCACCGCTAACATTGGCAAGGCGATAAAGGTCCCAATTATTCTGGGCAGGCTCAAAAACCGGTAAGGATCGATCGCCATAACCTCAAGGGCATCGATCTGCTCGGTCACTCTCATTGTTCCTATCTCAGCGGCCATAGATGATGCACAACGACCTGTGACCATTAAAGCGGTCAAAACTGGACCTAGCTCAATCAATACCATACGACCGACCGTATATCCTAGTATGTATTTCGGCATTGGTCCAACGATCTGATAAACTGTTTGCACGGTGGACACCAATCCGGTGAAGATCGAGATCACCAGGATCAAAGGTAATGTTCCAAAACCAACATCATATACCTGATCGAGTATCATTCTCCAGGTTTTCGATAAACGCCAGG
>MEUM01000128.1:0-697 GCA_001771735.1 Caldifarciminota bacterium RBG_13_43_14
TGCAAGGCGCCTGATTTTTTAAAGGCAATTTGAGAATTTGCATTATAATTGCCACTCAACTTGACACAGTATGAACCGCTATTGGCTTTTTCTGAAGTGATCGCAGCCGTAGGAACCCCTCCCTGTCCCCAGTTGGCAAAATTCCAGTCATCCAGCTGACCGGGGGTTTCAAAATCATAATCGGGCTTTTGTCCCGGAGTCTGGGCTATGATATCTATTTTTACTGTATCCCTGGCACTTTCCCCGGCTGCATCCTCCACCTCCAGGATGATCTCATAACTGCCTGTGTCCAGCTCCACGGCAGCGGTTTTTCCGGCGGCAATTTCACTGTTACTTGAATAACTTCCGGAACCATCCAGTGGAACCGTTTCTTTACCGTCTTCATCTTCATCAATGATACTTTGATCCGGACCGGCATCGGCAACCAATAGCGGCGTGATGCTGCCGCCGGATCTGGAAAGACTGTACAGATAGGCGTATATCAGCGTTTTCCCTCTCATCGTCTGCCGTGGGGTAAATTCCGAGTGCGCCCAGATAAACCGGGTATTGATGTATTTTTCAGCCTGCGGCCATTGCTCAATACCGGGGTAAAACTTATTGAAGACTTTCAGCGGATTGCTGCCCACCATAGTCCCTCCCCACCCGTCAACATTCAGATAGGGCGTGTGTCCCGGATGAAGGCCGGGCGTCCCGTCAT
>MEUM01000128.1:704-2508 GCA_001771735.1 Caldifarciminota bacterium RBG_13_43_14
CGATGTATAGCAGTTTTCAACACTGCGCTTGCCGGCCAGCCCGGTCGTCGCCGTGGTCATCTGGATCATGTTGAGAGGATTTCTCCCCAGCCCCCAGTCCGCTTCCAGAAGCAATGCATCCAGAAAAGTCAGCTGGTCCAGTGGATTGTCGGCAACGGCATGGGCCAGGACCGTTCTGGGCATATCCTGGTTGGTCTGCCACCAGGATTGTTCATCGCTGTAACCGCGGCGGGAAGGCCTTTCGCTGACCTTGCCGGCTTCTTTGCTCTTTGCTTTTGCGATAACGGCCGATTTCATGTTTGCATGCAATTCCGGGTAATGAACGGGGCGCTTTGTCAGAAGATACGCGGCTGTTCCCCATAACTGATTATAAGATCCCTGCTGATAAATACCGGAAGAAGGACCGGTTACCATGCTTTCGCTGTTGACTACATCTTCATATCCGGTATCACCGGTTAAATTGTACAGATAAGCAGCGGTCATCATTTTAAAATCGATACCTCTGACCCCTTCCATCTCTGTATCCAGCATAGGATCTGCCAGATTAACGGCATAGTTAAAAGCGATGATGGCGGAATCCTGATAGGTGTTTTTCAGATCGTTCAGTCCAGCAATTTGAAAACAATAAGCCAGCATCGCACTGTTCAGAGAATTGGCCCAGGCTGCCATTGCCGTGTTGTCTGCCTGGTACAGTCTGTTGTTATCATCAGGATTGGTCAGGCCATGGGAATATCCCCCGTTATAGCGAAGATTCAGCCAGAAATCCACTTCGTTTCTGGCTTCATCAAGCAGGTCAGGAATACCGTTTCCGCTTTCCGCGATTCTCAGATCATCATCATTCAATACACCGTCACTCAGGATATAAGCTAAACAGAGATCATAGATATCAACCACATGTCCCAGATGCCGGTCCCAGTCAAGCGCATCGCTGTGTCCGCCAACGGCATTGGGATTGGTGGGACTGCCTGATTTTTTGTATGCAGCCCAGCTTTCCGGTTTGTCCCATTTATCTTCGCTTGCAAAAGTACTCCATTGCGGATGATACGGATGCATATCTGTGACATAAATTTTACAATTGAATGGATTCTGGTCCTGAATATACAAGGGTCTTCTGGGTACCGGTGTCATGTCCAGATTGTCCTGTCCAATCCGCATATAAAAATATCCCAGCACAGCCACTTTAAACGGATCATGGTAAATATCATCCCTGATCTCAAAATCCTGACTGCAACCAACTCCTTCCACAACAAGACGGTAGGTACCCGCCTGGTTGAATCCGGTAAAGTCGATATTCCAGACATCTGAACCTGTCAGATTGTAAACTGTTTCTGTTTTATTTTCCATCCAAAAAGTCACAGAGCCGACACTCTGCGATTCCTCGGTATCCACATTGTAAATATACACTTCATTTCCGGCAAAATCCGAATAATCTCTACTGCCGCCATCACCCATGAAATGATACAGGTCAGCCGCCTTCATTCTTGAACTGCTCATGTACCCGACCAGATTCGTATGGATCGCCTCAGAGGGACAATTAAAAATATCATAGGTGATGCTTTGAGAGGTCGTATCAGAATTGATATTTTCATTGATTTCTACAGTATACGTCTTATTCTCCTCCATCGAATGAGGAAGCATAAGATAAATAAAATGTTCCATGGTATAATCAAACAACCAATCCGTCGATCCCCACTGTTCCTGTGACATACCATTCACTTTTGATTTGCGAAAACACGCTATTGGGGTAATTCCTGCTTCACCATAATCAGGGTCATCCGGTGATTTGATTATCCAATTATGGATA
>MEUM01000128.1:2894-3123 GCA_001771735.1 Caldifarciminota bacterium RBG_13_43_14
TTGAGCAAATAGTCCAGGGATATCATGTTGAAAAATTTGTTTCTCGATTGCAGCGGCTGGACGCAAATCAAAATTGCCGCCATATGTTAATGTCTCCGCACCTTTCTTTATACTTAAATGAATGTTATTTAATTTGATATTTTCAAGTTTACTGTCTTCCAGGCCGTAAAAAATCAATCCGTGCTCGCCTGTAGCGACAATATTATTGAATTGTACATTTTTTACCTTC
>MEUM01000128.1:3164-4026 GCA_001771735.1 Caldifarciminota bacterium RBG_13_43_14
AACAGGTTCTCCATTTCCCCACCATTGCCCGTTATGCAACCGGGTTTCGATAATAATGTCTGAAAAAACCAACTCCTCAATATCTGAAATATCATGTGCAAATACGCCGATCCCTCTATTTGAACCGTAAATTTGAATGTTCGAAAATATGCACCGCCGGATGGGATGCTGGCCGTATCCTACGCGTATACCGGAAGAACGGGATTGTAAATGACAATTCGTTACTGTAAAATTCTCTGCATAGATACTCTTGTTGCCATATGTGTGTCGTGTTTGTTCTTTCATGCTGTATTCCGGCACTTCCTCATCAATGTCAAATCCGGTGACAATGATCGCATCATCTCCTGCCCTGATATCGCAATTGGATATTCGAACATTCCGGGATGTTGTACTGTGAATGCCATCACTGTTTGGAACCATCAAGTTGTTTAAAATGGTTAATCCTTCTACAATGACATCTTCACAATAGGCGAGTCGGATTGCCCAGGATGGTGTGTCTTATAATGTAAAGTCCTTCAGACTTACCTGACTGCAATGATAAAAAGTAATACACATTCCCGGTTTTGGTTTTCTTTTGATTGGTCCATCCGAATAGAACTGCCCTTCAGGCATATAGTTTTCTTTTTGTCGTGTTAAATTTCTATCAAACTCTTCATAGACGTGATTTTGAGTTGGATCATAAAATGTCGTACCGCGGGCATCTATTATCCCGTTTCCCGTTATACTGACCTCGACCGCATCATAACAAAATATCATCCCGTGTTTTCTGAAGCTTTCGGAATAATCTTTGAGGTCAAGACTGCCTATTAATAGAGCCCCTTGTTCCAGATGAAGATTTACATGGCTCTTTAAAGTAATTGTA
>MEUM01000128.1:4048-4252 GCA_001771735.1 Caldifarciminota bacterium RBG_13_43_14
GAATGATAACGACTCCACCACCATTATTGTGACATTGATCGATAGCTTTCTGAATAGCGTGCGTGGAAATCTCATTCTCAATTGCGCCATAGTCAATGATGTTATACTCTGCCGACTGGACAGAATATATAAAAGTTAATAGTACAAATGTTAATACATAGAATATTCTGCTTTTCATTATTTTCATCCTTGTTTTTTAAAAGA
>MEUM01000128.1:4418-4729 GCA_001771735.1 Caldifarciminota bacterium RBG_13_43_14
TTAAATGAATTATTGTCCATGAGCACTATTAGGGAAATTTAGTATTTGATGTGACTTGAACCTTCTTTTGCCCATCGCCATAACGACCGGAATAATCAAAGATTCACACTGCCCCCCTTAAACTGACTGCTTGAACACCACCATCGATGGCTCCCTGTTCCAAATCGGTTGATTTTAATGTTTTTTCTCAATCCATTGGAATCTCGAAACGTCCAATGGCCCTTACTGGAAATGATGTTTGGATGCATATAATAGAGCTCTAAAGCAACACCGGCAATCTCTTGAAAATGTGTCGTCCACGACCGGTATGC
>MEUM01000128.1:4737-5031 GCA_001771735.1 Caldifarciminota bacterium RBG_13_43_14
TCACCAAATTAGGAGCAAATGCAACGAGGAACGGCTCATTTTGTTGGAGTGCTTCAATAAGTTGAGATTTGAATTTCTCCTTGTAAATACTGTTTGTGTATCCATCTGTGGGAAATTTTAGTATAAGAAGGGTGTAAATGGAATCAACAGCATTATCGATCAATCGGCTATCCTCATACGAGCTAATAAAAGCCACATAGTCCCGAATTTTATGTTTTCTTGCTGTTTTATGAAAAGCTTTTTTATGAATATGCTCGGTAAGAATTTCCTTCATGACAGTATCAGCAGAAGAGG
>MEUM01000128.1:5259-5490 GCA_001771735.1 Caldifarciminota bacterium RBG_13_43_14
GCCTTTCGGGCCGACATCCCGCGCGTGATTGTCCACGCACGCACCTCGTCCTCGCCAACGGTGAAGAAGCTGATGAGGTCCAGGAGCCCGTAGGCGGTCTGGATAAAGCGCGCGAGGGCCGACTCGGTGAGGCCCAGGTCCTGGAGGAAGGCTGCCTGGTCGTCGGTATGGAGTGCGGCGATCTCAGCCTCGACGGTAGCCGAGAGCACCAGACCCGCCGCTCCCAGTTCG
>MEUM01000128.1:5629-5844 GCA_001771735.1 Caldifarciminota bacterium RBG_13_43_14
TGCGCAGCGGCCTCCCATCCTCCAGGACGCCACGCATACGCTCCAAGCGATCGCGGTCGACCGGCGACATATTGTCCCTTCGCGCCCGCGTCAGCAGCCCCTCGACAAGCTCGAGATCAGCCAGGATGCACTCGTCCGAGAAACCGTTCAAGTCCCGGAGGGGATCGGCGATACCCTCGACCGTCGGGTTCTCGAAGTCGCGGAGCACGAGCGCA
>MEUM01000129.1:0-1560 GCA_001771735.1 Caldifarciminota bacterium RBG_13_43_14
ATTGCGCATTGCGTGGGCGGCATCGCGGTTCAATGTTTTCATGTTCCTGAAAACCGGTTCAAGATCGATACCTTCATTTTTATCCACGAGCAATGATTGTATCATTGTTCCAATGCCGATCGGCTTAGTCAGAATTATTATATCTCCGGGCCTGGCTTTAGCGTTGGTTATGATTTTATCAGGGTGTATATAACCGATAACCGCCAATCCGTACATAATAGTTGCCGATACAAACGTATGGCCACCAGCAAGAATAACACCGGCTTCCTGTGCTTTCTCAGCTCCGCCCTTCAATAATTGACCCAGTACTGCCGGATCCCCTTTGCCTGGATAACCGACAATGTTAAGGGCGACCTTCGGATCACCGCCCATGGCGTACACATCAGATATGCAATTAGCGGCTGCGATCTGCCCGAAATCATAAGGTTCGGCCGCAACCGGACTCAGTATGTCGATCGTTAAAACCAGTGCCTGATCGTCACTTATGCGATAGATCCCGGCATCATCGGCCGTGTTTGTCCCGACCAATAGGTTTGGATCCTTCACTAGAGGCAACATTGAAAGCGCCTGCGCCAACTGCGCAGCGGAGAGCTTGGACGCTCAACCCGCACATTTGATGCTGGCTAATATTCCTTTTTTATTATCCATTTTTTATGTTCAGTTACACTTCATAGCAGATCGGCGAGCGTTTTCTTATCAAAGACTTTTTCGATCGCCTGACTCAATTCTTCCCATAGCGGTTTGGTCGGACAGTCTTTCTGGAGTCCGCATACAGCCGGATGATCGATGCATTCGACCGGTTTGAAAGATCCTTCCAATGTTGAGAATATTTTCTTCAAAGTAATCTTTTCCGGAGGCTTCAATAGATAATATCCACCCTTTGCACCCCGTATTGCACCGACAATTCCAGCTACCTTTAGAGTTATTACAATTTGTTCGAGATATTTTTTTGAAATGCCCTCGCATTTGGCGATATTTCTCAATAGAACCGGCTTTTTGCCGTAATTAGCAGCAAGTTCGATAAGCATTCTTAATCCATATCTCATTCTGGATGATATTTTCATTTTATCACAATTTCACTTTTAATTATAACTGGCCGATATATAGTTCGATTGTATCAACTGCAGTATGCAGATCCGGTTGCCAGATTTTATTCGGATAATTAGGGTTCTTTGTGCTGTCGATCCGAATCGTTACATATCCAATACCTTGCATCTGGGAGGTACCCCAGCATACACTGTCAAGTTCGAAAAACCCACTGATCGAATCCCGAGTCTCAGAGATAATCGTACGAATTCTACTTTGATTGGTTTGGCCGGGGTCTATATCATAAATATCGATCCGCATGCTATCAATACCGGTAGAATCAGTTATATCTTTTAGATATCCATAAAGATGACAAAAATAAGTTACTTCTTCTCTTGTGCACATAATGCAAAAAATAGATAGGATCATTAGAAGCGATAGATATTTCATTTATATTCCTTTTTGATTATATCTTTGATACTTGAAAAGTCAAGGGCAATTCGTATAATATAACTGTGAAGATCCTTGTTCTTG
>MEUM01000129.1:1595-5069 GCA_001771735.1 Caldifarciminota bacterium RBG_13_43_14
CACGCGATCAGTGACGCACTAAAAAAATCAGATCCGGATACCGAGATCAGGTTTGAGAATTGTTTTCAATGGGCTTTCCCATTTTATGGAAAGGCTTATCGCTCGATCTATGATTATGGTCAGAAACAAGCACGCTGGCTCTTGAAATTACTTTATGGTGGTGTGGGAGTGGGGCATGGTTCTTCGCCTTTGTTATATTTTGGACATCGAATGCTTGCTCACCGGATAAGAGAATTGATCAGCGATTTCATGCCCGACTATATACTGTGTACTCATTTTTCTCCCGGCTATTTTGCGGCTCTTTATAAACCGGATTTTCGTTACCGGATAGGGATTGTCGTAACTGATTATTTTGTCCACCCGCATTGGGTAAATAAGGAGATCGATCATTACTTTATCCCTCATGAATTCCTTGCTGATCAGGTTGTCCAATATGGGGGAACACAGGAAAAGATTTTTCCTTTTGGCATTCCGGTCGCCCTTGAATTGGATTCATTTATTGACAAAAGCATGGTAAGAGAAAGATTTGGACTTTCGATATCAAGGATGTCAGCAACCGTTATGGGCAGCAGGGTTTTTGGAGGTGAGTGGTTTGAGATCGTACGCGAGATCGTCGATTTTGACTATGATCTGCTTGTTCTCTGCGGTGATAACCGGGAGGCTATGGAGAAGATAAATGCACTGCAAGCCAAGGCCAATAAGAAGACTTATGGTATGGTCGAGCGTATTCATGAACTGGTCGCAACTACCGATATACTTATAACCAAAGCCGGCGGTATAACCACGACCGAAGCTACCAAAGCAGGTCCATGTCTGCTTTTTGCAAATTCGATCGTTGGTCTTGAAGATAAGAACGAGGATTTTCTAATAAAGAACGGTGCGGCATTGAAATTGACAGTAAAAAATGCAAAAGAAATTATTAGTGATCTGCTGTCAACTCCTGATAAGATCATTGAAATGAGAAACAATTTAAAGAAACTTGGTAAAAGAAAATCAGCCCAGAATATTGCCCGGGTTATTTTGAGCTCATAATAAATTTGCCGCGACACTCATGACCATCAAGGAATTCGAAGTAACGGTTCAGGAAGCGATCAAGGCATTACCTAAATTATTGCGCAGTAAGCTGAATAATATTGATATTGTCATTGAAGATGCACCAATCGCGCAAAAAAGCTTACTTGGATTATATCAGGGTGTACCTTTACGCAATCGAGGTGTATGGTATGGTAATGTCCTTCCTGATCGGATAGTTCTATTCAAGGATAATATTGAACGTATTAGCCGCGATCATGAAGATTTGAGGGATCGGATACGGATGGTGGTCATGCACGAGATCGGCCATTACTTTGGCTTCAGCGATGCGGAATTATCTACGCTTGATCATTAAACAGCCGTAAGGTTATTTCCCAGGATATAGCTGGTTGAATAGATCATCATCTTCAATGAGGTCAATGCCTTTAGGGGTGATCCGGGCGCCGACAAAAACATTTCCTTCAAGTGGTTTCTGCAGTTCGAGCAATTCTTTTTCTTCCAGATATATTATATTAAAATTCAGCTCTTTTATGCTAATGCGAAGTGTTTCATTGAATTCTTTAGGTGTTATCCGGTAATAGGGATGTTCCTGATACAACTCATAGGTCATTTGAAGAATTTTTCTACGGATTGATTTATTATCCATATCTATAATACAACCGATAAATAAAAAGCAATACACAAAATCTTGATATAGAATCCTGTATCAGGTTCGTAAGTAGTGGATAAAGATATCTCAGGTGCGAACATTATATTGTAAACATGATCAGCAGAGCTCTTTTCCCACATTTTAATATTAAAACCGCTGCTGATACTCCATACCGCAGCCAGTTCATAGTCAATGATCGGGATGATCCCGGCTTCGATCCGGGTCGGATAGCTGAGCAACGTAATACGCGGAGCCAGATACCAGTAAGAAGGTCTTTTTAAGGTTATAAATAAAGCCGGTGTGCATCGTATATCTCCTAGAGGGCCGACCGCTCCGCTGCCGGCACTCAATCCAACCGTGGGAGCAAAATATAGATTTTTTTTATGTAACCAGTATCGTGCTTTGATCGATCCATAAAAATAATGATCATTGTTAAAAAGGCTGGTACCGTTAAAACTCATACCTATTGACCTGGAAAAGTTGATGTGCAGTCCGCCACCGACTATTGATAAACGAATGGATGTATCGGAATCGACGGTGGCCATTGACATCGCCCCTTTCAGGCTGAACGCCAGCTGTTTATCAGGTAAGGGTATAGTTTGATCGCTGCAATAGTCGACATAGGGTGCGCTATCGAGCAATCGATAATATTCATTGTAGGATATACAGTTCAGAAGCGGGGTAAGAATGAAAAGATAATATATTGAGATCGGTCGGTGCATTATTGTTTAGTCGGTGAGTTTTGTTTTCTTACAAAAAATATTGAAGTCGCGGTAAACACGTCGGTTTTGGAATTTTTCAGCCATCCCGGTTTTCTTGATATATTTCAATATCTCATCCCTGAAATTTTTAGCTTTTTCACAATACTCGACCGCTTTTTTCATATTAGCCAGGTGATAATGTACCCGGCAGAGAAAGGCATATACCTGGAAATTAAGATCCAGGGAAGCGCCTTGCTCGGAAAATATGTCCAGCAATTTATGAAGTTCGATGTCAGCCTGCTGTAAGAGTATTGTATTTATTTTCGGTTCAGCAAGTGATTCGGTGATATGAAGGCGGGATTTCACAAGTCGTGCGTAGATCGTGGCTTCGTAGTCAAGATTATTTTCGGCAAGGAGTATGATATTATCGGTTAATTGATTCGCTCTTGCGTATTCACCGGTTAATAGATTTAATTCGGCAATACGGGCCATAACATGCAGCTGCCACATTTTACTACCAACCTCATTAAAGATCTCCAGCGCTCGATTGAAGTGATTTTGAGCAATATCAAATCGATCTTGTTCCATCGCTACCAGCCCAAGCCCAGTGTTAGCATAACCAGTGCCCAGCCGGTTGTTAACGCGCTGATACAAGTTAAGGCATTTATTGAAACTTTCTTCAGCTCCCTCAAGATTGCCCATCTGAAATTGCGTATCGCCACTATTATATATAACGATTGCCTGACCGAGCAGATCACCGGTTTTAACATCGATTTCAAGTGATTTTTTGAGCGATTGCAAGGCTTTAACATAGTCTCCTCGGTCGGTGTAATAATCGCATAAATTATTAAAAATAGCGCTTTGACCAATTATATCCTCGAGTATCTCATACAGTCCCAAGGCCTTATGATAATTGGCAAAAGAATCATTTTTTCGACCGATACTATAATAGATGGAGCCCATTCGATTATAAATCCCGGCCAAAACTTTTTTTGTCTCAAAATCCGAAGTTTTAGCGATCGCGGTTTCAGCTTGATCGAGTATTGAAAGCGATTTATTGAAATCTCCTTTTTCATAATAGATACGGGCTAA
>MEUM01000129.1:5311-5759 GCA_001771735.1 Caldifarciminota bacterium RBG_13_43_14
CACCGACATTTCCTCTAGCAGGCCACGCAGTCCAACCGACAAAGTGTCAAAACGGGTCCGGATAATTGCATCGATTGTGTAGGGAATGGTAAAATCAATGTCTTGATCAGCCGTCAGCCATTCATCACCCTGTTTGTACAGGATCCGGCGCGCGATCAGCAATTTTATGATCTCCTCAAGAAAAAATGGATTGCCATCCGATTTGGTAATGATGTCGTTGACCAGACCCGCGGGCAGTTTAGGGATCCGCAAAAGATGCTCGGAGATCTGCCGGGTTTGGCCATGGGTCAGCCGCCGCAAAACGATCTCGTGCACCCCGAGTTGCTCCCGGAAAATTTCTTTGATCTTCCAAAAGGGTTTATCTCGCTCCGGACGCGATAGTAAAAAGATTAAAGCCGGCAGATCAGCATTGGTTTGAATGAAGAAATCAAGCGCTTCCAAAGTCTGC
>MEUM01000129.1:5787-7909 GCA_001771735.1 Caldifarciminota bacterium RBG_13_43_14
CATATACACAAGGATGCTCGAGCGCATAATTGCGCAGCAGGGTCGCGATCGCAACCTGGGTCTGTAATTTGATCGCTTTGGGCTCAAGATATTTGACCTTGGTTTGGTGACGTTCATCAAGTTCAAGATTTAAAAGAGTCGCAAGGTAAGGATAGATTTCCTCAGCCTGCTGTGGCGCCAGACGATTGATCGTTTCGAGTAATTTTTCAGCCACGATCTTCTCGCTATCCTCATTATTTATAATAGAAATCTGCCGGATAATTTCAATGAACGGCAGATAGATCGTCTCTTTGTAAGGTGAACAGTAACCGCTGCACCAGTTGACGACCAGGGCACGTTCCAGTGCACAGGACAGAGAATGGGTGAACAATTCCTCGATCAAACGCGATTTACCGACCCCGGCCTCACCGATTATGACCACAATATTACCCATTCCGCTCAATCCTTTATCGAGATACTCTTTTAGAACATTGAGCTCTTCGGTGCGACCGACCAACGGTGACTTCAAACCCTCGATCCCGCGCCGCCGGATAAAACCAGTACGCGGCCCAAGGGCTTCAAAAACTCTCACTTCATTCGAACTACCTTGAGGTGTATATAATTTTTGCTTTCCAAAAATGAATATTTGATCGGTGATAATATGGATCTCTTCATTGACCAGAATCTGGTTGTTTTGGGCGTATTCCATGATCCGGGCGGCGATATTGACCGCATCACCCATCACCGTGTATTCCTTTTTTATTTCTGAACCGACGTCGCCGGCATATACCTTGCCGAGATTAATCCCGATCTTGATCGAGAGATCCATATCGTTTTCCTTATTATATGCTTGGATTTTCTGTTTTAAGAGCAGAGCGGACTTGATCGAGCGTTCGGGGTCTTCTTCATGACTGCTCGGCACCCCGAAGGTAGCCATGAAAGTTCTACCTTCATGCTTGTCAATGTGGCCTTCGTAAAGCTGTATCGTTTCATCGTAAATCTTGGTGATATCCTTGAGTAGTATCGCATAATCCTCAAGATCAGCGTCCGCAGTATAATTATCCAGTCCAGTGATCGCAGTGAACTGGATAACACATGGTTTTATCTGTGCTTTTTTAACACTTGCCATAATTCGATCACTTCGCGATTCTCATTGATATTTTCAATGAAGTTTTTCTTGAGATCTTCATCTTTTATACGATCACCGCGACTGCGTATATCGATATATGCTTTTTCAAGATACTCATAACTCTCACTTTCATTGTTCATGGCCTTCAGAATATGATAATGATTAAAATAAATATCGCTTTTATTACCCTCGATCTTGCCGGTTTTATCCAAGTTCGTAACCGCATCGCGGGATAATTTAAACGCTTTCCGAATATCACCTAATTTTTCATGGATACGGGCTTGTATTGATAACCCGGTCACTTCATAACTGATGTTTTTTGAATTATGGGCAAAGGTCGTTGCTTCACGGGCGAGTTTCAAGGCTTCATCATATTGTCCGGCTTCCATTAGAATTTTCGCAAGATCATTATTGTAATATGCAATCCAGTCGCCCATTTTTAGTTCGCTGGTCATAGTAACTGCTTTTCGGAGATACTCGATCGCCTTCGAGATCTGCCCCAGACAGGCATAACAATTGCCAATATTGCCCAGACGTATGGACATGCCTGGTAGATCATTGATTTCTTTACTGATTGCCAGTGCTTTTTCAAAATACTCAAGCGCTTCTTTGTATTTGCCGACACTTCCATAAAAATCGCCGATATTGTTCAGGACTATCGCCTCACCACGTTTGTGCATTATTCGCTGGTCGAGTTTTAATGCTTTTTTATAATAATGAAGGGACCTTTCATATTCGCCCAGAACCCCATAGACACTGCCGATATTGGTGATCATGCGGGATTGGAATACAACATCGCCGATCCGGGTTGCGACCTCGAGTGCTTGCTCGTAAGCGGCGAGAGCTTCTTCGAATCGGTTCATGTAATAATATACGTTAGCCATGTTCGCTATGACCCTTGCTGCTGATACTTCATCGTCGATCATATTGTAGATATTAAGAGCGCGCTGTGAATGTTCAAGGGATCTTTCTTTGTCACCCATTTTCCAGTAAACCAGGGCCATAGTGCGCAGA
>MEUM01000130.1:0-2324 GCA_001771735.1 Caldifarciminota bacterium RBG_13_43_14
TCTGCTCGTTGAAACCGTAGCCCGCAAAGAGAATATTACGGTAATCGGGGTGGATATCGGTGGCGCGACGACTGATGTTTTTTCGGTATTCCAGGGGATATTCAATCGAACCGTAAGCGCTAATCTCGGTATGTCCTATTCGATCAGCAATGTATTAGCAGAAGCCGGTATAGAAAATATAATGCGCTGGCTACCGCTTGACATCAACGAAAAAGACCTGCGAAACCGGATCCGGAACAAAATGATACGCCCGACCACAATCCCGAGTTCGCTCGAAGATCTGAAGATCGAGCAGGCGATCGCACGCGAAGCACTCAGGCTTGCCTTTGAGCAGCATAAATCGATGGCGGTCGGATTAAAAGGCGTGCAACAAGAACGAACGATATCCGACGCATTTGCCCAGTCAATGACCGGTGAAACCCTGATCGATTTAATGAGCCTTAATTTGATAATCGGCTCAGGTGGTATACTCTCTCACGCTCCGCGCCGTCACCAAGCAGCATTGATGATGATCGACGCATTCTTGCCCGAGGGTATAACAAAACTGGCAGTCGATTCGATCTTCATGATGCCTCATCTTGGGGTACTTTTAACGGTTCATGAAAAGTCGGCGACCGAAGTCTTTAACAAAGATTGTTTAGTCCCGCTAGGCCATTGCATCGCCCCGGCCGGTGAGGGTAAGATCGGCGGCAATATGCTGAAGATTAAGATCGATCTACCGGATGGGCGCAGCGATGAAATAAAAATGAAGTATGGTGAATTGATGCATATCCCCCTTGAACGTGACCAAAAGGCGACAGTCAATTTGATTCCGGAAAAAAATTACGACCTGGGACAGGGTCGTGGTAAAGCGATCGAGACAACACTCAATGGTGGTGTGGTCGGTTTGATCATCGATTGCCGCGGAAGACCGTTCCGGTTGCCCGAAGACAAGGGTCGACGTATCGAATCCTTACAACAATGGTTCAATGCCATGAATATGTACCCTCAGAAGTGATATTGGATTGAAAGAATATGGCTCAGCTAATGATCAACAAAAAAAGGAGGTACAATGCCCGTACCAAAACGTAGACATTCTCATGCTCGAAAAAATAAACGCCGAACGCATTATAAAATAAAAGCGTCAAATTTTGTCGAGTGTCCAAAATGCCACGAACCACGATTGCCCCACCGTATATGCCCTAATTGTGGCTTTTACAAGGATAAAATCGTTGTGAAACCCAAGGATGAAAAGGAAAAAGAGTGAAAATCGGTTTT
Source organism: Caldifarciminota bacterium RBG_13_43_14 (assembly GCA_001771735.1). Lineage (GTDB taxonomy): Bacteria > Hydrothermota > Tepidihabitantia > SM23-42 > SM23-42 > RBG-13-43-14. Next base: position 1,258 of record MEUM01000130.1, read on the forward strand.
GACCTCATGGGTACCGATTCAGCACCGGACAGTGAATTGGCCGCCTTGAAGATATTGCAGAATGAGCGTCTTAATAACCTGTTGGTTTGCGGCAAAGGTGAATATGAATCCCAGGTTGTCGATATGGGTTATGAATTCCTTCTTGCCCATGAAGTTATCGGCATGCACGATATACCGTCAGTAGCGATCCGTCAGAAACGCAGTTCATCAATCGCGCTTTTGCTCGAAGCGTTAAAGAAAAAAGAAATTGACGCGGTCGTCAGTGCCAGCAATACCGGTGCGATCATGGGTTTCAGTATGTTCATACTCGGCAAGATCACCGAGACAACCAAAGCCGGATTAGCCGTAACCCTGCCAACCGAAATTGGTTACTCAATCATGCTCGATGTTGGCGCAAATATCAACCCCAAGATCTCTGACTATTGTAATTATGGTATCATGGGGTCGGTGCTCGCCGAAATCATCTTAGGAAAAGAAAACGCCAGGGTTGCTTTGTTGAACATCGGAGGTGAAAGTATGAAGGGCGACGATTCACGCCAGAAAGCGTACGCTGCCCTCAAGGAAAGCTCAATCAATTTCATTGGCAATGTCGAAGGTAATGATATAATGAAAGGTTTTTCTGATGTGATAATCTGCGATGGATTCACTGGAAACGTTATTCTAAAATTCTCCGAGGGGTTGATCGATACCCTTACCCAAATGCTCAAAAAAACCGTGTATGCGGCACTTCGTCGAAGATTCGGTCAATTCCTGGTCAAACCGGCATTTGAAAACCTTAAATCAAAATTCAGTTATGAGGAATATGGCGGAGCGATCTTACTTGGTGTTGACGGCGTAGTGATCGTGTGTCACGGTCGATCATCACCTGAGGCCCTTAGCAATGCGATTAAATTGGCACGAACCTGTATCGAACATAATATTGTTGACGAAATCAGAAAGAGACTTAAACAATGAATACATGTATTGTAGGTGTAGGCAGTTACGCACCTGAAAAGGTGCTCAATAATAAATACTTCGAATCGATAGTCGATACATCAGATGAGTGGATCCGCACCCGTTCAGGTATT
>MEUM01000130.1:2341-5746 GCA_001771735.1 Caldifarciminota bacterium RBG_13_43_14
CGATGAAAATACCGCGTCTAGTGATCTGGCGATCCAAGCTGCCCGCCGCGCACTGGCCGATGCAAAAATGGATGTAAAAAATATCGAACTGATAATAATCGCCACCGCAACCCCGGACATGTTCTTCCCATCAACCGCGTGTTTGGTTCAGCAGGGCATTGGCGCGCGCAATGTGATGTCATTTGACATCGGAGCAGGTTGTTCAGGATTCCTTTACGGATTGGCAACCGCCGAATCTTTCGCCCATAATGGTTATGATAATATATTGGTGATCGGCTCTGAGATCCTTACCAAAATAACTGATTATGAAGACCGATCGACATGTGTACTATTTGGAGATGCCGCCGGCGCGTTCGTCATTAAAAAATGCAATGAGGACAGCGGCATTATCGCATCTTATTTTGGCGCCGATGCTACTTCCTGGGAAAGCCTCTGCATGCCAGCCGGTGGTACTCGCATGCCGGCATCGGCTGAAACCGTTAAGAACCGGATGCATTATCTTAAAATGGAAGGTAATGAGGTCTTTAAGATCGCAGTCCGGGCAATGGCTGACTCGGCCGTAAAGACCCTGGAAAAAGCTGGCATCAACTCTGATCAAATTTCATTACTGATCACCCATCAAGCTAATATCCGGATCATTGAAGCTACGGCAAAACGTCTGGACATTTCGATGGACCGCGTATACATAAATCTTGATCGATATGGTAATACCTCGGCGGCATCGATACCGCTTGCCTTTGATGAAGCCCTCCGAAGTGGACGAATAAAAAAAGGTGACTACGTACTGCTGGTAGCTTTTGGCGCGGGATTCACCTGGGGTGGCGTTCTCATTCGTTGGTAAGAATCCTGAATAGTTCTTTCCTACATTAGAATAATATGTATCTGTTATTTGCGTTTTTCTCAGGATTCACTTCACTCGTTTATGAAATTATTTGGATGCGCTATCTTGTTCTGGTTCTTGGCAATACAGTTCAGGCAACCGCTTTGACCGTCGCCGTGTTCATTGCCGGGCTTGGAATCGGCGCAATCATTTTCGGTAGAGCGGCCGACCGTTCCAAGAATCATTTAAAACTTTTTTCAAAAATTCAATTCGGTGCCGGGATCAGTTCTCTGCTTACCCTGTTCGTTCTCAGTAACCTTCCAAAGATATATATGTTTTTCAATAATCAGGAAATAGTCTTCAGCCGACTGTTGACACTGAGCCTTGGTTGTTCATTCATATTGATCCCAGCAATATTTACTGGTGGTGCATTTCCTGCACTCGCAAAGGGTCTAATCCGGCAAAAAAAGATGATAAGGCGCCAACTGGGATTGATCTACTCAGTGAATACCTTCGGCAGTATTATTGGAATATTCGTTACCGCTTTCGCTTTGATCCGATTGATCGGCATGGCCGGCGCTCAGATCGTAGCAATCTTACTGAGTTTTTTGATCGCGATAGGCGCATATTTTCGGTCATCAGTTACGGATTCAAACGAGAATCATGGAACATCGGTAACGGTCCGAGGTTCGGAAATGCTGCCGACTAAATATGTAATCATTGCATTTATTGTCGGTTTTAATTCCCTGGGATTAGAGATATTATGGACCCGCATCATTAATATATATTTACCTAACACGACCTATGGATTTGCCACTGTCCTTATCATATTCCTTTGCGGGATAAGCCTTGGCAGTTATGTTTACGGTCGTTTCTTAAGCAGTCGTTTCAATGCCCATTTTTTGCTGGCTTTTTCTCAAATGATGATCGGATTTTACATTTTGCTTTCGACGTTGATCGTTAACAAAATACCGCTGCTTTTAGTAATCTTCAAGCCGATAATGAACATAGCAATGATCCGCCTATTCTTGCCAGGAATTACAGTGATCGCGGTTTTATCGTTCGTCCCGACTTTATTCATCGGTATCAGTTTTCCAGCATTGATTGCCCTTTGCACAGCTGAGCCACATCATTTAGGAAAAAGAATAGGCACGATCTTTTTCACTAATATCGCCGGCAACATCATCGGCTCGGTTATCACCGGATTTGTTATGATCGGAATATTAGGAGTGATCCGAGGAATGACATTATTGGCGATGTTCGTTCTATTGGTCAGCTTTTACCTGCTGATCCTAACTCCTTCTGATCGTGGGAAGAGTTTAAAACTATACTTTAATTCTTTTCTGATCATATGCAGTTTCCTAATGTTGATTTTAAAAATTGCGCCGACTTCGATCGTTCCGCCTTCACTTTTTGACCGAAAGAATTTTAAAATCCTGCTGTATCATGAAACCAGCGCCGGAACCGTCATCGTAAGTGAAGAAATAAAAACCGGAATAAAGGCCTGCCATGTGAATAATAGCGCCGTGATCGGCACTGCGTTCGATGCATTGATCACCGTGAAGATGCTTGGTTATTTACCCTGTTTTTATAAACCGAACCCACAGAGTGCATTGATCATTGGTTTTGGAACCGGAGTAACGGCATCTGTCCTGGCGCGGCATAATATCGAAACGATCGATTGCGTTGAGATCTGTCCGGGCGTCAGGAAAGCCGCTGCTTTTTTCAATGAGTTTAATGATTCGATCGTTCATAATACCGGCGTGAACTTTATTAATGGTGATGGGCGCATTTTTGTTCTGGAATCCAAAAAAACTTATGATATTATATCATGTGATCCAACCCATCCGATACTTGGCAGTAATAATCTCTATACGCTCGAATACTTCGAGTTCTGCAAACAGAAGCTGAACAAAAATGGAATTATCTGCCAGTATCTGCCCCTGCATAAACTGTCGGACCAGGAATTCAAGATTTTAGTTAATACCTTTGCATACGTTTTTCCCAATTGCTCGATATGGCTTGCCCATTCACATGGTATAATGATCGGCAGTACCGGCAATTTAGAAATCGATTTCAAGCAGATCGAAGAAAATATCAGCACCTATCCAGATCAATACCTTGATGATCCTTTTTTCATTGGTGCATGTTTAATGCTCGACGCTGAGCAGATCAGAAAATTGACGATAAATACAAACATTAACTCGGATGATCATCCTATCCTTGAATTTTTTAGTCCCGCCTGCCTTAAAGCTGAGAACTGGCATGAAAATTTTACTACCCTGCTTAGTTTAAGAATCAGTGCCGATAAAATCTTCAACAACATCAAAGATTTAGACCGATTTAACCGATATTGGATAGGAAATCATTACTTTTTTGCCAGTCTAATACATAAGAGTCGGGGTGAACTGCAAGAAATGATGCAAACCCTCAATTATGCGCTTTCGATTAACCCGGAAAATAAAATTATCAAGAATTTCTATGCAGCCGAGATCAGGCGATTTAAGGAAAAATCGCCTATTGACAACTAATTCAGTCTTTATATAATTTTACATAGGCTAATCAAAGAGGGTTCGAAAATAATT
>MEUM01000131.1 GCA_001771735.1 Caldifarciminota bacterium RBG_13_43_14
TTGTACTGGTTATCGCCTTTAAGTTGACAAATTTAAAGAACGTTTATCCGCTTTATAAAAAATCGGCCTACGGGATACAATTTTTTTTGATTTACCAGGCGGTTCAATTTTTTCACATGCTTGCCTGGGAATTTTTTTTCCGGGGATTCATGCTATTCAGTCTTGAAAAAAAGATCGGGAAGATCGCGATCCTTATCCAGATGATACCATTTGCCATAATGCATTTTCGCAAACCCGAACTTGAGGCCTACGGTTCAATATTGGCCGGTATTTTCTTGGGTATAATTGCCCTGCGCGGCCGCAGTTTTCTACCCTGCGCAATACTTCATTTCACGGCCGCGCTGAGCGCAGACATAATCGGAATACTGCTTTGATAAATGCTGAAGCCTATCTAAAATACAAATCTATTTTTATTTAGCCATTTCGACTACGCGCTTTTCGCGGATCAATGTTATTTTGATCTGGCCCGGATACTGGGTTTCCTTTTCGATACGGCGGGCGATTTCTTGGGCAAGATTTTCAGCTTCAATATCCGAGATCTTGTCCGGTTGCACCATTACGCGCACTTCGCGACCAGCCTGAATTGCAAAGACACGTTCGACCCCATCAAAAGAAGATGCGATCTCCTCGAGCGTATTTAGACGCTTGATATAAGCTTCGATGGTTTCCCGTCGAGCGCCGGGACGTGAACCCGATATTGAATCGGCGATCTCAACAATTACGGCGTATGATGATGTTGGCGCGATCTCTTCATGATGGGCACCGATCGCATTGATGACAATGTCGTTCTCACCGTGTTTCTTCGCGATCTCGGCGCCGGCATGGGCATGTGACCCTTCGACATTGCCATCCGCGACCTTGCCAAGATCATGGAGCAATCCAGCCCGCCGCGCCAGCGACGGATTGAGCTGTAATTCCTGGGCAAGCAGCGCGGAAAGGGCAGCAACTTCCTTTGAATGCTGGAGCAAATTCTGGCCGTAACTGGTGCGATATTTCATTTTACCGAGATACATTACCAGCTCAGGTGACACGCCGATTATGCCCATTTCTAAAATGACTTCTTCACCTGTGTTCTTTACTACCTGATCCAGTTCGGTGCGGGAATCCTTGATGACTTCTTCGATGCGGGAAGGGTGGATACGGCCATCAATGATCAATTTTTCCATAGCCAGTCGTGCAACCTCACGGCGTATCGGATCAAAACATGATAATGAAATGGTTTCTGGAGTATCGTCGATAATCACCTCAACTCCGGTCAAATTTTCGAACGATCTGATATTTCTACCTTCACGGCCGATAATACGCCCTTTCATTTCATCGGACGGGATCGAAACCACTGAAATGGCGGTTTCCGCAGTATGTGAAGTGGCGCAGCGCTGAATTACCTGCAGCGTGATCTCGCGGGCCGCATTTTCGGCTTTTGTTTTTGCCTCTTCTTTGATCTGGTTAATCATAACCGCGGCTTCATGGCGCGCTTCGGCTTCAAGGTTTCGTTTAAGCATATTCATTGCTTCATCTTTCGATAGATTCGCGATTTTTTGCAGGGCTTCATTCTGTTCGCCGATCATCTGATCAAGCCGTTCGGACTTGGCATGGATTATACGTTCTTTATTCTGTAAATCGTGTTCTTTATTAATAAATTCTTTTTCGCGGTCAACGATCAAATGTTCTCTTCTTTCAAAAACCATTTCTTTTTCCGACTGACGTTTCTCAGCTTTTTCCATTTCTTTTCGTTTAGCGGCGGTTTCCCGCTCGAATTTCATTTTCTCCTGATACCAGTTTTCTTTAGCTGAGATCTCTGCGGATTTTATATGATTGGAGGCTTCTCGCTTTGATTCCTCAATGATACGAGCCGCCTCAAGTGATGCTTGCGCTAGCCGCGTTTTGCCAAATCGATCATAAATGTAGATCCCGAAAACAACGGCAATGAACAATACACCGAAACTGATTATCAATCCGATTGTCATACTAAACCTCCTTCAAATGAACTATAAAATACCCCGCGGGTGTCGTGTGAGCACTAGTCTATGAACCCAGGTTTAAGGTGGGCGCCGTTCGACGAAAGGAAAAACCCGATCGCCGAACTTAGCTCCCTAAAAGCGGGTGTTGGCTCAAGACTAAATACCCATCACGAACACCGCAGGGAACGTTTTAAGGAACCGTCTCGTCGATCTTGAGGATCAGGGCCCTGATTTTTTCTTCTAATTCGGCAAGCTTTTTTTTATGCTGATCCTCGCGTCGTAAATAATCATCAACTAAATTCAAACACGCCAGAACGGCGATTTTAGTTGTGGACGGCAGAGGGAATTCTCGATGAATTTCCTTCATTTTTGCGTCCACGATTTCGGCAACTTCCTTAATTCGTTCTGATTCTAAATCGTCGGAAATCACCCGATAATCATTTCCGAAGATATTAACTACGATTTCAGTCTTTTTCAAACCTACACCTCAAATTACCAGGTTATCAATTTTATCAATTAAACCCGTTATTTTTTCTTTTATTACTTGATCCCGTGATTCAGACCGGGATTTTTCCTCTTCCAGTACTTCTATTTTTTGCTTCAATTCATTGATAATTTTAATCAAGCGTTCGACTTTTTCTTCGAGTTTATTTATTTCTTCCAAATTAACTCCTTTTTCTTAACTGCGCATTATATTTACTCGTGACTTCTTTTTCGATTTTTTGAATGAAGATGTCGACTTCCCGGTCAGTAAGGGTGCGGTCTGGAGCGCGGAAGTAAAGGCGGAAACCAAGATTTTTTTTGTCCGGGTCAATCTTGTCGCCTTTATAATAATCAAATAGATTGACTTTTTCCAGCACCGGACTGCCAACTTTGTTGATAAGATCCATAAGATCGGGAACTTGCGTTGTTTCAACAACCAGGAAGGAAAGGTCTCGTGTATTAACTGGGAATTTCGGAGGGGGTATGAAAAAAGCTTCGCCGATCACGGCGAATACTTGTTCAAGGACAATCTCGAAATAAAAAAACGGATCTTTACAAATTTTCTGATCGACGCAGCCTAAATAGCCGAGTTCACGATCATTGAACTGAATGCTTACTACCTGACTGAACCCGTTCTTGCTGGTTGCGGTAAAATCGATATCTTTTATACGGAATACCGCTAATAATCCTTCGATGACACCTTTTGCCTGATAATAGTCGATAAATTGACCATGCTGCTGCCAGAAATTCGGGAACTGCTCTCCACCCATTATTACTCCGAGATGTTCTTCCTGGAATGGTTTGTCTTTGAGAAGAATATTACCAATCTCGAACAATTTCAACGATTTATTGCTTTTTGCTATATTATAATTGACGCATTCGGTAAGACTAAGAAATAATGTCGGTCGGAGAGCATCGAAGCGTTCATTCATCGGGTTCTTCAGGGTGACAAAATCTTTGAAGCCTGCTTCAGTCAGGGTTTTACTGGCAGTCAAAGACAGATTATAGGTCTCACTGAATCCCTGACCGAAGAGAAAACCGCGTATTGTCTCTTCAAATTTTCGTTTGCGGTTAACAACCGCATGGCCGCCCCATTTGCGCGGAGCGACTTCGGGAATGTTCATATAACCATAAACCCGCGCGATCTCCTCGAAGATATCTTCTTCAATCTTCAAGTCGCGGCGGTAATGGGGTATGGTTGCATTGATAGTATCTTTTCTTTTTGTAATGCATTTAATACCCAGGCGTTTTAAATGATCGATGATCTGGCTTTTGCTCAAATTAAGAGATAGTAATTGATTTGACCTGGATACAGAGAAATCGACTCGTAGGGTTTTTATTTTCTTGCCGGCGGCGATAAATTCAGTTTCTCGGGCCTCGGCATATTTTTTGAAGAGTTGAGCGGTTAATGCCGATGTACGGTCGACACCGGCAATATCACCGCCTCTTTCAAAACGGGTGGATGCCTCGGTCAAAAGACCCAGGCGCCGCGATGTATGCGCAATTCGTTTGGGGTCAAAATATGCGCTTTCCAGTAATACCCGTCTGGTCCGGGATGATATCTGCGATCGCTGAGCGCCGATTATACCAGCCAACGCAATATTTCCATTATGATCCGCGATCAGCAGATCCGATGGATTAAGCTCGAATTTTGAGCCTTCCAGGGAAATAAAATCTTCGCCTTTATTCGCCTTACGGATAATGATACCATCGTGTAGAAGGTCCAGGTCAAAGGGATGCAGTGGTTGGCCGGTCATTAGCATCATGATATTGGTTATATCAACTATGTTGTTTATTGCGTTCATACCCATGCAATGCAAGCGCCATTTGATCTCGAATGGCGACTCAGCAACCTTAACATCTTCAAATATACGGGCAGTATACCGCGGGCATCCACCTATATCTTTAATGATTAACGGAAATGCGGTTTTCCTGTTTTTCTTCTTGGGTACACCTGCAATGTATGGTGAAGAATACTTTATTTTGAATCCGACCGCGATCTCACGGGCAATGCCTTCGACTGAAAGCCAATCCGGTCGATTGGGTGTAGCTTTAATATCAAGGACAATATCATCGAAGAGATCTTGAAATTTTTCACCGGGCTTGCCGTTTTCCAGAATGATCACGCCGCCTGATTTGTCAGCTAGCCCAAGTTCTTCTTCGCTGATCAATATTCCCTTCGATTTTATATTATGAAAATCTTTATCTTTGACCAACGTACCTTTAAAGCTATTGCCAGCCGTGCAGACCAGCACGCGGTCGTCAAGTTTAATATTCTTGGCCGCGGTTACGATCGGACAATTGTGACCGATATCAACATCAAGGACGGAAAGCTGGTTTGATTTTGGATGCGGTGTGATTTTTTTAATAATACCAACGATAATATTTTCTGGAGCCATATGATCGACCGATTCGATCTCCAGTCCCAGATTGAGAGTGACGTAGTTTAATTCGTTTGTATCAACTTCAGTTTTAAGCAATTCTTGAATCCATTTTAAAGAAGTTATCATATCAGAATTGCTCCAGAAACCTTATATCATTATTGTAAAAATTGCGGATATCATCGATCACGTATTTGATCAATGCAACCCGTTCAACTCCCATGCCCAGGGCATATCCCGAATATTTTTGAGGTGAGATCTTAACGTTCTTCAAGACCTGGGGGTGGACCATTCCGCAGCCCAGCATTTCCAGCCATCCAGTGTTCTTGCACAATGTACAACCATCTCCGCCGCAGATCGTACAACTGATCGCCAGCTCACCGGATGGTTCGGTGAATGGAAAGAACGATGGCCTTAATTCGTAACGGGTCTTTGGTCCAAAGACATATTTCACGAATTCACTAAGCACCCATTTCAATTCGCCGAAGGTCACACCCTCATCAATATACAAAGCCTCAACTTGATGAAATACTGGAGAATGGCTGGCATCAAACGCATCATATCGATAGCAGCGTCCCGGACAAATTATTTTGATCGGAGGCTTTTGTTTTTCCATGATCCGTATTTGAACCGGAGATGTATGACTGCGCAGCAGTAAGTCATCTTTAATATAGAACGAGGAGAACATATCGCGCGCCGGATG
>MEUM01000132.1 GCA_001771735.1 Caldifarciminota bacterium RBG_13_43_14
GTCAAGCGCTCAAGTCAGTATTGAAGGTCCGGAGAAAAGCATTCATGATCATATTACCGGTATCAATGGTTCATATCAGGCAACGATTAATGGTATTGAACTCTTGAAACGGGAAAAAATTCCAGTTCATACAAATACGACAATATCAAGATATAATGTTGATTATCTTGATGCTGTTGTCGATCAGACCAGGGCATTGGGTTTGACCCGTTTTTCGATGAATTTGTGCATACCCTGTGGTACGGCGGCTGATCATCCCGAGCTATGGGTAAAATATTCTGAAATAGCCGACCGTATTTTGCAGGTCAAAAAGAAAGCAGATAATTATGGTATAAAATTCCTCTGGTATTCGCCGGTGCCAATGTGTTTTTTTAATCCGATCGCCTATGGTTTTGGCAATAAATCGTGCGCGGCGATTACGGGCCTGCTCAGTATCGATCCCATGGGCAATGTAATACCATGCTCATCCTGGCGCGCACCGGTCGGTTCCCTGCTCAAGAATGATTTTCAGAATATCTGGAATTCGTCAATGTTAAGTTATTTCAAAAATCACGATTATGTACCTGATCAATGTCACTCCTGTATTAAGCTTGATATGTGCAAGGGCGCATGTCCGCTTTATTGGTCAGCGATCGGCCAGAAGGAACTGAAAAATGCAGCCGGATAGCGTTTTCGCAGTATTCGACAAGATCGATAACCGGCTTCGTATGGGGATGTCGGCAATTTTAATACTGGCTGCGTTTTTATTTCAGTTAACCACGAGAAACATTTTGGTCGGCATGCCTTTTATAATTGGCTGCGTGATGCTGAATTTCATGAAGGGATTTAAAATACAACCGGCCAAAGGTGGAAAATTGGAATGGCAGGAAGTGACGCCAGAAAAGATCGATCAGGTTCTAAAACATTGCAAAAAAATAAAAAAATTCCGCAGCATGGGCATGGGTTGCGCGATCGCCCTGGTATGTGTTTTTATTTTCTTTAACTTTATTTGCGCACCATTTGTTGCCGAGGTTATCCGGCCTTCGTTCGTGCTGTATGCTTTTGCAATAAATACAGTGGTCCTTTTCGGCGGATTAATGATTGGCGGCCAAAAAAGCGCCTGGATGCCTCGGGGACTTGACATAAAAAGTGAGATCGTGAAAAGATTGACCACTACATCGATAATAAAGAGCGATCCGGCATTGAACCCAGTACCGTATCTGGAGATCGGGACGACCAAAGAAGGATCTTACCCGAATGACGCTCGTTTCATGATCCGTTTTATTGATGCCCCTGGTGATTTTATCGGCTTGCAGGGGCAAATATCCTTGAATACGGTTAAATCAAGCCTCTATCCATATTTCTATGTCGTTATCATCGCCAAACACGAATATAAATTATTTGACAAAATCGGCAAACCCCTATTTCCTAAATTGATAATCGAAAGAAAAGAAACTGATGAGGTGGATGTAATCGTACTGCGCCAGCAGACTACTAAAACCTCGGGCTATCATACCGACACCAAGGTCCAGGAATATATATTAAAAAGCGGTATTGAGCTTGTTAAAGGTATTTTCAAAGCTTGATCGTGAATCGGATGCAGCCATTGAATAATAAAAAAACATTTCTCCTGCTTTTTCTGATACTGATTTTCACCTTCATACTATACAGTCCGGTGATTAATTACGATTTTCTGCGCTGCTGGGACGATTATATCTATACAATCGAAAATCAGATTGTAAAAGAAGGCATGAGCCTGATTGATATCGACCGTATTTTCGGATCTTTTTTGCTCGGCAATTATCACCCACTCACGCTTTTAAGTTACACTTTTGATTATTCAATATTCGGGTTCCAGCCACAATATTTCCATCTGGTTAATTTGTTATTGCATTTAATGAATTGCCTGTTTGTTTTTGTGCTGATTTACCGTGTCAGCAAACGATCGGGCATAGCCTTGATTACGACTTTAATTTTTGCGATCCATCCCCTGCGTATTGAACCGGTTGCATGGATATCGGGTCGTAAGGACCTGCTGGCCGCTATGTTTGCCTTTCTATCCCTGATCGCCTATACGTATTACCAGAGACAAAGGAAATTAAATGTTTATATTCTATGTCTTGTGGCGTTCATACTATCATTGTTATCAAAGGCAATGGTGCTGGGCTTGCCTGCGATGCTTTTCCTGATCGATTATTTAAATAAAAAGCACCTGGTCTTTGATCGATGGTTTGAGAAAATTCCTTTTTTTATTGTTTCGATCGGTTTTGGAATTATTGCCTGGATTGCGCGCCAGACCTATCAATATCAACTTAGCGAAAATGTTTTGGGGGTGGGGTATAAGGTATTGATCGCCGCGCATCGTTTTGTGTTTTATTTTATCTTGCGGCAATTTCTGCCTTTCTGGCCCTCATTATTACAGCCTTATCTGTCGAATAATTTACCGATTCCTTTTGCCTATTATGCTGTATTTTCAATAGTTATCATAATATTTATTGGACTGATATTAATTATATGGCGGCGCAATGGAAATCTATTTTTCGGAGCAATGTTTTATCTGGTTGGGATCGCACCAGTATTATTGGTAGTGACCCTGGGCTATTCGGCGGATCGGTTCACCTATTTTGCCTCGCCTGGGCTGACGTTTTTATTCATTTTATTATTTGTTCACATTTATAATAAAGTTAAAGTGCACAGCATACTCCGTAATTCAACGATAGCTTTCGGTTCAGTTTTGATATTGTATTTTCTTGTACTTACAATGAGCTACCTTCCAATCTGGAAGAATTGTCTTAGTTTTACCAATTATGTGATCGATCGTTATCCGCGCGACCCAGCCGCCTATTTGAATCGTGGATTGGTCTATCAGGAGCGGGGTGAGTATGAAAAAGCGAAGCAGGATTTTGCTCAAGCATTTAAGATCAATCCGAATTATGCCGATGCAAGCCGTCGGATCGGCGAGATTTTCCATAAATTGAAAAATCCCGATAGCGCATATTATTATTATCAACAAACAATCAGATCTGATCCGGCCAATGTAGAAGCATATTTCTTGCTGGGTAATTTATTTTATGATCATGGTCAAGACGAAGCCGCGATCACAAGCTTCACCCGCGCGATCGAATTTGATTCTTCCCATGCGGAAGTATTTTTTAATCGCGCCAATTCATACGGTCGTTATGGTATGCAGAAAGCTGCAATCGATGATTATACAACCGCGCTTAAAATCAAACCGGATCATGAACGGGCATTATTCAACCGGGCAGTGGGTTATACAATTACTGGTCAGCACGATCTGGCCATATTGGATTTGAATCAATTACTGGAATTGCAGTCAGATAATCATCAGGCTCGATATGCCCGGGCAGTTGCATTGTTCAAGAGAGGAGCCTATCAGGATGCGAAGAAAGATGTTGATATTTTGCTTCGGGATAAAGTGCCGGTTGATCCGTCTTTTGTTGAAGCAGTTGACCGTTCGATACAGTTGAAATAATATACGATACCTTTTTTACGTAATTTATTCGTTGTCGATTATGTGATTAGCGTTTTCTGGAATCGATTGATATTAAGTAGACTAATGTTGATAGTATTTGACGTGACGATCCGCGAGCAGGTCATTACGTGGAGTGACTTTTTTATTTAAAGCGATCCCGGGTTCGATATCAACCACCTGACAACATTCTTCTTTTTGAGCCCGGCATAGTATCTTTCCATCCGGAGCAACAATTTCGCTCATGCCGATAAAAGCATAATTTTTCCCGGCGCGTGATTCCTCACCGATGCGGTTCGCCGTGACCGTATATACGCGATTTTCGATCGCACGGGTCACCATGGCATCCGGACAATAGGGAAGGACCAGATTCGATGGGTGCAGAATGACCTGAGCCCCTCGCAAAGCCAGGGTCCGGGCCGATTCGGGGTAAATCCAGTCAAAACAGATCATTAATCCGTATTTTGTGCCTTCGTATTCGAGCACCTGAAAACCATTATTACCGGGCGCGAAGAGGTCTTTTTCGTCCCAAAAAAGATGTATCTTGCGGTAATTGCCGATCAATCCATTGGGATCGATCATTGCCATTGAATTATAAATAACATCATTGTCCTTTTCTGCATAACCATAGGCAAGACAAATAGATTTTTTCTTACATAATTGCAGCAATGCTTCAAATGTGGGGCCGGTGACCGGTTCGGCAAGGGATAGTAATTCTTTATGAGATGCAAACGTATAACCGGTACTGAATAATTCGGGGATAAGGAGCAGGTCAGCGGAACAGCCTTCGATCAATCGGGCGACGGTATTGAGATTTGCGTTTCGATCGCCGAACACCGGCGCGAATTGTACAAAACCGATCTTCATTAGAATCCCAACTGCTGATTAATCAGCATTACCGTGATCGCGGTTTGCCAGGGACGATAATGAATTATCGAAATCACACGGCAGATCCGGCGCGGGGCATTGCAGTCGGTACAGACCCCGGTTTTGGCACAGGGGGTCGCCGAGCTGATCCGCTGAGCGTTCATGGTCGCAGCGATATCTTTACTGCGTTTTATCCCTTCATCAACCGAATGCACGATCTTATTGTAACCGGCAATTATGATCACATTATCCGGACCATATATCATGCCGGCAACTCGATTGCCGACCCCATCAATGTTTATGATCTCACCGGATGTGGTTATCGCGTTTGCACCGGTAAGATAATAATCAGAATTATTTTCCTTCAATCGAATGACGCGGTCTGATTTGCCGGCGAGTTCGGGTCGCCAATGATGCCATACCTTATTCCCGCGCTTTTCTAGCTTATTTACAAGATCCATTTCCCTCACGGTAATTGATCCCGGGATACCAACCGATGATTTTTTAGGGATCATTTTAAGTATCGCTTTTGCGGCGTTTTCCATATCCTTGAAATATTCTGCATCAAAAGCCCTTTTTTTAAGGTTCTGGATCGTCTGTTCCAAAATTATCTTTCTATGAGCTGAACGCTGTTCGCTAAAATCTATTTTACGATGATATTTCATCTTTGTTCAATTCCTCCCATAGGCTGAATGCCCGACGTAGATGCGGTATGGTTATCGTACCACCGATCATCACTCCAACGGTCAGTATCTCTTCGAGTTCCTGGGTAGTCAATCCATTCTTTTGGCATTTTACTAGATGATAATTTATACAATCGTCGCAGCGCAATACGAATGATGCGACCAGCCCTAGCATTTCTTTGGTCTTTTCGGAGAGAACGCCGGCTTGATATGCCTGGGTGTCCAGGTTATAGAACTTTTTAATGTTCATGCCTGCGTATTTCATAACAATTTCGTTCATGCGCTTACGTTCGGCAAGGAACTCATCAACTTTTTTTGATTTCATTTACCTGTCTCCTTGTATGCTATCGATTATAGTTCAATACCGGTATGTGTCAACAAAAAAACACTAAGCGCTAATCACCAAACACTAATCACTGAGAAAATTAGGATAAAAAGCGTAGGGCTTTAAGATATAGGAAACCCTCCCTGTCCCGTTGTGTTTAACTACAGGGTGGTTTGCATAATTATGTAAAAACAAAAGGGCTTAGCTTTTAGCTAAGCCCTTTCTTATTAGTAAACAGTTTATCCGGTGCGATATAGTCGCCGTATTTATTCTGGGCTTCGAGCAAACGCTGCTTCTGTTTTTCCAGTATGTCGAAAAGAACTTTGGGCGTATCTTTGATTTTGGTTTCGTATATCGTTTTAATCCGTTCGATCTTAGCAAGACTTTCCGGAATGCGAATAGTAAATTGTCTCGTATATTCTTCTTTAGAATATTCTTTGTTGAGTACTTGTTTGAATAGTTTTTTCAAATCATCGTATTTTGGTATGCGACCGGTCGGGGTATTGATCGCATTGACTTCTTTGTTGACGCGAAGATCGATCCATTTATACCAAACTTTTTTGTCGGTTTTTTCGTTCAGGAAATCACCATCTTTATCTTTCAAAAAATAATTAACCGAGTAGATCAAAGGATTCTTCTTCAAACCAGCAGCAAAATCAAGATTAATCTGTATATATTTCCCGATCGGAATTGATAAAAAGTCGATATTGGACATTGGATTGAATTCCCGCACACCTTCTTTACCGAGGGTCGCGGCAGTAGTTTCAGATTCTAAAGAGGCGCCTCTGGTGATAATACCATGCGCCCAATCGAATGATTCTTCGACTGGAACCCACGTATCTGAATCACGACCACCATAAACCAGGGCACCAACAACAACGCCTTTAGGATCATCGGCTTTCGGATCGAGATTATCAAATTGCTTGAGTGCAATAGTGAAGCGGGCATTCGGATGCGAGCATTTTATTTCTTTGTCATTTTTATCTTTTTTCCCCTTGGTCCATTCGCCCGAGTGATTATATCCTTTTACCGGCACTTCGCCATCCTTACCGATCCAGTGAATGCCTTTGTCTTCGGTCACAAGAACATTAGAGCAGATGATCTCGCCCGGACTATTCAAGGCTTTCCATTGCATCGGATCATCCTTGGAATTTATTCCTTGAATAATACCAAACATACCTTTTTCAACATTCACGGTGCGGACTTCGCCGTCTTTTTTATGAAGATAGGCGATATCATCACCAACAATGGTCTCGCCATCGAGCATCGCCGTCGAGGTTTTCCCGCATAGCGATGGGAATGCGCCGGTAACATAAGTGACGCGATTGTTCGGTCCATGAATACCCATGATCAGCATATGTTCGGTAAGCCAGCCTTCTTTGCTGCCACGGTTGATCGCCAATCTCATGGCGAGTTTTTTAAGTCCGATCGTATTACCGCCATATTGGGTGTTGGTGCTGTACACGATATCTTCCTGGAGATCGATAAAGATCCGGCGTTTATCGAGATTCTTGCAGGTTTTACGATCATCAAGTTCACCCTGTGAGTGAACGAATTTAAAGAATCGAGCTTTTTTACCCTGCTTGACAAATGCCTGATAACCCGGGCGGTATAATATTGTTTCGCTGTGAGCGACGTAACTCGAATCGGTTATTTGCACTGCCGGAATAGAAAATTCAGAACCAGCCGGACCGAGAGCAAAGAAACAAACATATGCTTCTTTGCCTTTCATACTGTCTTTTAATACATTCATGATATCAACCAGGGCGGTATCGCGGTCTTTGGTTTCGATATGTTCACCCATTTCCACACCTTTAGGGATCAAAATGCCAGTGTTCTTTTTATCCCGACCCTGATCACCGTAATTGTCGAAGTGAACAGTATGACCTTCGATCTTCAGCTTCGCTTCTTCGCCATTTTTTATCGCGCTTTCACGTATATATTTAATATCCTCGGGTGAATCATCGGAAACAAAAACGCGAGCTGGATTGCAATGTTCCAGATATTTGGCGACAAATGCATGGAGATCCGGGTTATCAATTACGCTCAACTTTTTGAACCCGCTATCTCCAAGTCGCTTTTTGAGTATCTCTATCGTATTGTCAGCCATCTTAATTACCTCCTTAAATTTTTTGGCTTACGTTTTGATGTTTATTATTGATCCTTTTATATTAATTGATTTCAAGTGAAGACTTAGAATTATATACAAGAATCGAAAAAAATCAAGTGAAATATGCATATATACAATCATTTATTTGCTGAAATTACGAGAGTTTTTCCTGTATCTGGTAGTGGCAAAGCTTGCTTTGCATAATAAATAAACATTTGTGTCGAGCGAGCTCGACCACTACATTCATGGCAAATTTTTACTTCATAATTATAAATGACTTCCGGATATTTCCTTCTTGCCTGATAAAATAGACACCGGCCGGCAGATGATTTAACGAGATGTGATTTTTTTTGTCGCTTAGTCGATGCCTTGACTGTATCTTTCCGGTGATATCAAAGATCTCGATATACGACGGGAAACGATCGACCGAATAAACCAAACATCCATTCATGATGATCGTACATTGAACATCAGTCGCAGTCGGTTTTATAGTCGCTTCATGAATAAAAACATCATATCCAAAGTATATACTCCCAGCTAATCCTGCATCGCCATTTTCCCAGCTGCCATTTCCGCCAATACCCGGGTTTAAGTTGATGGCCAGATTACTAGTGTCTAAAACAGATGAATAGAAAATTTTCACGCGACCACCGCCGCCGCCTCCTCCGCCATAACCCTCGCTTGCACCGCCATTGCCGCCATTGGCCGCGATCATAATATTATGAATAGTACAAGAATATGATTTAATAATAATACCACCGCCCGCGCCCCCACCGCCAGCAACAATGGCTGCATTATCGCCATTTTGTCCATTACCGTCGATGCTGACTGAATCGATGGTCATGCTATTTGCATGGAGGGTTAAGCAGGCACCACCGGCACCACCGAATCCTTCAACCCCGCTGAGCCGGCCCGCACCGCCGCCTGAGCCCATATAGATCAATGTATCAAAGGCGTTACCATATGCATTACCGCCTGCCCCCGGGTTTCCGCCTCCGTTACCTCCATTTCCGCCATATGCACCACCGCCGCCACCACCGCCGCTGGTACTGCCGGCATAACCGCCGCCTGGGCCAAGACCATTAGGGGAAGAATTTGTACCGCCATAATAGCCCATCGCCGTGCCGTTTATATATGTATTCTCCTGTAATGTGATTGCCGGTGCGTTCAAATACAGCCAGCCGGTAGTATCATAAGCAGGCATGTATTTGCTTATGGTCAACCGGCTATTTTGTACTTTTACTTGACTATTGTATTGGTGATAACCGCATATTGTCAGGCTGTCATTTATCACAATAAGACTGTCGCTATCCTCATATATGTAAGTTAATAAAAATAATGATACGATCGCTATTACCATTTTTGCCTCTATTAATTATAAGGGCCGGTTGCGTGGT
>MEUM01000133.1:0-227 GCA_001771735.1 Caldifarciminota bacterium RBG_13_43_14
CGTTTTGAAAAACTGAAACTTGCGGTTCATTTTGACTCGTCCTCAATTGAAAATTTTATTTCATTGCTGGCGCTCAGCATACAAAAACGCGATCTTCGTCCGCTCAAGATCGCTATTGCAATGCCGATCTTTTCGGATTTCAGTAATCAGGTGCTGATCATCAGCAATTTATTATTGCTGGTATTTACCGCAACTTTTCTGTGCGGATTCATCTATATCACAATTAA
>MEUM01000133.1:247-5377 GCA_001771735.1 Caldifarciminota bacterium RBG_13_43_14
CGCTCGGTCACCGTCTGGTCTCAATAAAACACAACCGGTTGGTTGACCTCGTAAAGATATTGATTATTTTGATACCGATTGTTATGATGCGGAACCTGTATCTGGTCTATCTGATATATGGATTATCATTGATGCTGGTCATGGGTCGAAGTGAAAAGAATTGGTTACGATTGAATATCATCAGTATTTTATTGTTATTTATCGCTTTTATGCCGATAAATAACCTGATCAGTTTTTTAAGCGACTATGGCAAGGAATATCAGTATTATGAAATTGTGAATCATGATACATTCCATGAGATGATGGTATCCAGCCTGCAGGAAAAAGAAATGTATGCGTACGCTTTAAAAAAACAGACCAAACTGGAACAATCCCTTGAACTTTACGAAGATCTGTATTATAACGGTTATCGTAATACCGCAATCGCCAATAATCTCGCGAACATTTATTTCGAATATAAAGAATATGCATTGGCGGAAAGCATGTATCAGAACGCATTTCTTTATAATGAAAATCCAATACCTTATTTCAATCTTGGCCTGCTCAAACTGCATCTCATCGAATACTCAGAATCATCCCGTTTTATGGGAGAAGCCAAAAACCGGGGTTTTACTTCTGATTCAAAGGATCCGCTCGATTTAG
The DNA here is from genome assembly GCA_001771735.1 of Caldifarciminota bacterium RBG_13_43_14. Lineage (GTDB taxonomy): Bacteria > Hydrothermota > Tepidihabitantia > SM23-42 > SM23-42 > RBG-13-43-14. Next base: position 890 of record MEUM01000133.1, read on the forward strand.
CGCCAAGCAACAAGGATTTCTATCGCTGGATAATGGGACAGGAACTGGAAACCGAAGGAAAGATAAAGACACTATTGATCATTCCATTTTTGGTCTTATTTTTCTTAAGCTTCATACCGATCAAGATAAAACCTCCCTATTACTGCAACAGTTGCGGCCGGCCGATTTGCACGACCTGCGCCAAGGAAATAGAAAATGAGACAATCTGTGAGGAATGTTTTAACAAATTCAAATCGACCAAGCGACAGGAGATCGAAGCCGACCTGCGGCAAGCGGCCAGCCTGAACCGTCAACGCCTTAATAATATTGTAAAGTATCTGCTCAACCTGATCATCCCGGGCGGCGGTTTAATATTCATAAAGAAGCACCTTGCCGGCCTGATATTTATTTTCATTACTTTGGTCAATTATATTCCGCTGCTAATGCCAAATATTTTTATAAAACCTGCCGGCTGGATCGTATTACCTTTTAAATCGATATTATTAATGTCGACGGCGGTGGTCTTATTAATATCATATTTATTATCTTTTATGCTGATGAGGGAATAATATGCCGATCGAAGGAGATCTTAAAAGTCTCAATCTGTCAAGCGTTCTGCAGTTGGTAGGTCAGGAAAACCTGAGCGGGGTTCTGCGTTTGAAAAAAAAGGGTGAGATCGCGGATATCGGTTTTCATGATGGATTGGTAACCGGTGCATTCTACGAACGCGGTGAGAAATCTGAAAGGCTTGAAGCCTATCTAGTAAAATCGGGCATCATTGGCAAGAATGTATTCGAGCTGGTCCAGGAAATACATAATGAGACCAAACGGCCGATCATGAACATTATTATCGAAGACCATTATTTAAGCGTTGAAGAAGTTGAGCGCATCATCATGTTCAAGATCCAGGAAGTTTTTGACGAACTATTCACCTGGGAAGAAGGTGACTTCAAATTCGAACAGGGATCGGTGATCTATCCAAAAAGCACGATTAAAATACGAATGAACACAAGCAGTCTTATCCTTGAAGCAGCACGGCGCTATGATGAATGGCCGCGTATCAAGAAGATCATCACCTCCGGCGATATCGTATACAAAAAAGTGGATAGACCGGAGCTCAAACTAAAACCAGCTGAGGATGAAGAAAGAATACTTACTTTGCTCGACGGGCGTCGCAGCGTCGATGAGTTGATCGAGATCTCGGGCCTGGGTAGATTCAGGACGTACTCATGCCTGTATCACCTGATCTCAAGCGGGCAGATCGAAATTGCTTATGCCAAGCCGACTGTTAAAAAGATGAAACGCGAGCGCAAAGCGATCTCGTTCAAATTTATGCTCGTGCCGGTCAGCATCGCTATCATACTCATCGGTCTCATCTTTGAATTTTTAGTCGGCAGTTATTTAAACCAAAAACAGCTGTTCAATATAACGCTAATAAACAAAAGTGGGGAGATAAAGGCATACGAACCTTATAAACAAATATTTTTCTATAAGCACAATCGTCTGCCTTCCAGCGCCGAGGTAAGGGATATTTTCCTTTCCGAATGATAAAAGGATCAAACGCCGGGATTGAAATTCGATTCCTTGAACTCGATCCGGTATTGACTTGCGGTGTATAACTGCATCAGTTCCTCGTAGGAAAAAGATGCGTTGCATGACGGGCACAGATAATACCCATCATCAGTAAGAATAAGATCTATATACTTTGCGGTAAAAAGACAAAATGGACAGAGAACACGATCAATTTTCGCCATGGATAATTATAAGTATTGCCCGGCTCTTGTCAATCCTCTTAATGAGAGCTCTGCGATTTCTGACTTATTCAGAAATCGCCTAAAAGACCTTCAGGCGTCCATTCTTAATGTAGGCCCAGGACATTGCCTGTGTATTGTTAACACATAAAATGCCGCCCCGGCGGTCGATACCAACCAGACCGCACCGACAGCCTCGATTAGTCGCGTATTCAATTATTTTCCTCGCCGCAACCGGTGCCGAATACCTTGCCATAAATGAAACAGCACGGAAAGAAAGTAAATGTCGCATTATTTCTTCGCCATGTCCGGTAGCGGTTGCGCCACCGTAACGGTTGGCATAAAAACCTCCGCCAATAACCGGCGTATCACCGATCCTTCCCGGCAATCTCAAGGATATTCCACCGGTTGAAGTCCCCACCGCGATCATACCGTTTTGATCAATCACCACAACCCCAACCGTCCCGTATCTCACGATCAAATTTTCGAGCTTTGGAAAGTATTTCGGATTCAGTTTGCGGCGGCGCCGGCGCCAGGTGCGCCGGGCTTCTTTTGTAATCGGATTAAAATGTTTGATTCCCATGATCCGGGCGAATCGATAGGCCTCGGCTCCACCGAGCAAAAGATGATCAGTCTTCTCCATTATTAAGCGGGCAACGCGGATCGGATTCCTGATATTTTCAATTGCGGCAACTGCGCCGAATCGGAGATCGCTGGTCGTAATCGATGCGTCCATTTCCGCGCGGCCTTTCAAATTCAAGCAACTCCCGGTTCCGGCGTTGAAGATCGGTGTATCCTCAAGTATCATAACCGCTCTCTCGACCGCATCGAGACTTGAACTGCCAGCTCGCAGCATAGCATAGCCGACCCTGACCGCCTTGATCAATCCCTGCCTTCGCCGGTTCGCAAAACCGATACCGCCGGCTCCGCCATTAGCGATAATGACACAATCGATCCGCTTCATCTTTGTCTGGCGATCTTCCCGATTTTCTTAAAATCATCGCCGATAACTAACACATAATAAAGCCCGGCACCGCAGATATTTCCACCTTCGTCATTCCCGTCCCAATAAACACGCTTTTCGTCGATCACCTCGGATCCATATTTCCTGATGCGCCGACCATCAACCGAGAAGATCTCCACCGTTGGATTTATGCGATCCGGATAATCAAGGATTATAACGCATGCGGTTGTGAAAGGATTCGGTATTGAAAATGGATCCGCATATTCATCGACCATAATTTCAGAAAAATTACTTAGATTACTGATATTGGAATACGGGTCGATCGCGTATACTGCATAATTTCGATCACCATATAATGGGTTATAAATCATCAAATTAGTATCGCCGAATTCAGTCCTTAAAAAACGGCATTCGTCGAGGTCATACACAAAAATATCATCGATATACGCACCACCGCGATTATTGACAGGATTTGTGCGGTATCGTATCCGTAAACGGCTATTCCCCGCCGGCAACACCACGCGACGCTCTTTCCAACCTGATGAATTTCCATAAAAGATATCTTTAAAAGAACCGTATTCAACGATCAACGAATCTATCAGATCTTCGGTATTATAATGCAGTTGCATGACCAGCAAGCCGGTTTTATTGATTTTGATCGGTTCTTTTGTCCAGGCGATGTTATCAAGATCGCTGGCATTGCCGGAAAATAATGAATATACGCCTGAATATGGATTATTGACGTTTATATCAAAACCCTGAAGGTATAATTGTTCATCATTCTCGCAACTATCGTTGAAGATCAATTGCGGGCTTAATCCTTCAAGCAGATAATATTTTACCGGGGCGAGGTCGAAAGCCCGGGTCCAATTCAGGTCGATCCGCTTTCCGTGCTTGATGGCATTAATGTTTACCGGTAGGGGTCGAATATCATCAGAGTTATACCACCAGTTCAAAAATCGAGACCAAAGGCATGCCGACCATTTCAACGGCTGATAATAATCGATCAATGATTTGAAACGGTGATAATTTAATGGATACCAGATAGTCATGCCCGAGGTCCGGGAATACACATCCCCCCAGTATCCATGACTGACAATTGCTTTATGATATAACTCGGCCAGATCATCAATTTCAGGGTAGAGCAAAGTATTTTGCCAACCCGTAATCAGATCACCCAAGTCCACAAAATCATCATCGGTTGAAGGATCGTTACTGGCTGAAGGAATAGTTTGTATACTGGATCGAAGATCTATCACCGGCGCTGAAGGTGGTATATTAATACTGACAATATCGACCACGGAATTCAATTTATCCATCAGGTCAGTTAAATAATGCAGATCGAATGCACCAACCGAGACCGGCAAAAGATCTTTATATTCTTCTACACTGGTTTCGACCATTATTGACGCGAGCTCGTTCTCGTTCATTCCAGGTTGGCTATTAAGTTCCCCGATGAAACGGCGGTAGTTCAACCCCGGTGCCGGACAAAGCGTTTGAAACCCGGCTAGTATTTTTGCATAATCAGCAACTTCAGCCGCAACCTCGATTTGCTGCATTAAACATGCATCGAATATCAGTAAATCGATATTTTCACCGGTTGCTGCATTCATATAGCTCAGCGCCCGGTTTAGATCACCACCGGCAATGCTCATTTGATTTCCGCTTGACCAGTCCGAACCGAATGTACGGCGCGGCTGCAATGTCCACCCGCTGCCATGATCCCATAGTACGACAAAATATCTCTTTGCCGGGTAGCTGCTTATCCCCCAGACTAAAAAATCATTGAGCACC
>MEUM01000134.1:0-8420 GCA_001771735.1 Caldifarciminota bacterium RBG_13_43_14
CATATAGGCAATCACCGGTATTTTTTCAGTATTCGCGATCAAGAACGCTTTTTCCTGAACACCATTAACCCGGTTGATCGCCTGGAAGGGAGGCAATTCATCGCCAGGATTCCATTTAAAGAAATGCGCGTTTATTTGAACTGGTTTGATGCTTGCTATCACCGCATTACTGATTTTGATCGGCAGTATTTTAATGAGCATTTCGTTAGGTGATTCGATCAGACCCATGACAATGATGCCGGTTCCCTGGTTGAGGATTTCAGAAATGTTATGCCAGGGCAGGCGGGTTGCATTAATATTATCGAAAATGCAGACATCATAGTTATTTAATACCGGCAAGACCGACCGTGATTTATTATTGACCGGATCGAAATAAATATGATCCGACAACTTAATAACCGCAGTCAGATCTGTTTGTTCATCGCTTTCTAATACCGGCAATAGAAACCGGGAGGTGAAGGAAAGATGTTCAGTATAATAGAGAACCTTGATGCGTTCGGCGAGCACCTTTATTACCGTCTGGTATTCATTGTTGGAATTATTAACTTCACCGGGCTTTGAAGACAAATTAAAGGTCAGGTTATATTCGCCGGTGGCTTTGACCGGCAAACTAAAAAATATGCTTTGTTGGGCTGGGGAATTGCTTAATATAAGCTCGCGGTGAAATTCGCGGTCAAATGCGAACATGGCGAGACGACTTTTTTCATTAATATCAAATCCTTGAGAATTGATTATAACCTCGATTGAAATACTGTCACCCGGATATGCATACCAGGGATGTATTACCTGAATGATTTCCTGATCTTTAACATTATCCAGTCCGATTGAGTAGCAGTAAACCGGCACATTTATATTCTCGATATCACTGATACTGGCTGCGCCATAGTTGTGATTGCCGTCGGATATAAGAAGGATCGATGATGGATCTTTTGCCGCAGTTGATCGCAGGGCTTTAATGATATTGGTTGCTTTACCATTGATTGCCGGATCGGGCCGGTTTCGATACACCGATTCGGCAAAATAAAACTTATCCGGTTGAGGATACAGCTGGTTCAATATTTCTTGTGCGCGGTCAACAAAGGGCATGGTACTCATCGAGATATCGATCAGCGCGATCGTTGATCGTTGGTCTTTTGTTTTAATCCTGAGGTTGAAGTTTGTGATCATTCCGGCAAGCACCAGGATAGTGAAAACCCGGGTCAAGGCGGAAACAAGATTCTGACGATAAAGCAAGAACGTCAGGACCAGGGCGATAATACTAATGAATAATATCGTCAAGATCGATCTTCTTGGCGGTAAGTTCGATATTGTTCTCTCCGCCGATAACGACCTCTCCAGAACCTGAATATTGGTCGGCGAGAACAGTTACTTGAAAGGGTAGTGAATCTCGTACTTCAAATTTGAAAATGCCCTGCGAAATAATTGCGATACCGATTGCTTCATCCCGGAAAAGGACAGCTATGCCTTCGTTCAGCAGGGTGTCATTTAATGTCGCCTTTCCTTCCAGAAAAAACGGCTGATAGGCAGTGTCGGGAGTGAATATTGTAAGAAAGTTCTTTAGTGGATTATGATTGAGATCAAAAACCCGATCGGAAGAATAAAGGTAATAAGATACAGAATCTAACATCCATTGCCCGTCCATTAGGGGATCGAGCGAGCATCTACGCAGATCCAGCCATGTTACCCCGTGTTCTAATTTTGGTAATATATAAAAACCTGAACGGGTAGTGTCGATCGCTTCGGAAAAAATTAGGTCAATAGCCGTGAAACCTTTACCACGAGGATATTTGTGGACCGATGGTTTGATCGTATCCGGCAGATTCGTGCCCTTGAATTTTTTTATGAAATTACCTTTATTCATTGCCGTATCGAATACATAACCACTTATTTGATATTCGATCGCCTGGATCGGTTCGGTCGCGAACATTATCTCGGCGGCTGATAATGATGGATAGGCGATCAGTATTTTCAGTGTTTCGGCCGCCGCCGATATTACAAAGGCATCAGCATTGATTTGCAGGGTATCGACCGGCTCTGAGAAGGTACATTGGAACTGGGTACGGTTGAAAACGGTTACTTTTAATAGTTTTGGCTTTAGCCGGTCTTTGGAAATGGGGCCGGCCTTATGACCACAGTATAGAAGTAAAAAAGTGATTATCAGAAAAAGACAATTTCTTCTCATTGCTTTATTCTATGAGAGACAATGATAAAGTCAAGACGATTGTAAGGACCGTAGACCGTAAGCAGTAATCAATAAGAAAACTTAATAACTTAATAAGTTAGAAGTAGGAAGTGAAAAAGAATCGTAGCCTATAGCGCGTAACGCGAAAAAAAGAAAAAAATAAGCGGATCAGATTATCAGAACATCAGCAAATCAGGATTAAAATCTGATATACTGATATTCTGGTTTCCTGCCCACTGGTCTTCTGATATCCTGATATGCTCAATTAGTTAATTACAAATTACATAATTACCAATTACAAAATGTGTCCAGTATCCAGTATCATATATCAGTTTTTTAGGATTTTTGCGATACGTTTAGATTTTTTATTCTTCGGCATTGTGTGGAGCAGGACTTTTGATAATGCTCGGTAGGCTTTGTCCAGATCGCCTTTCCGTCCCAACGCCTGTAAATGTTTTTTTATTACTGTATAATCACCGCGTTTCAATGGTCCGCTAAGCGCCTTATGCGGTCCCATTTTACGAATATTTGTCAGAGTTTGAGTCATGATATTGATGATCAATTCATCCCTGATCTTTTTCGGCCAAGCAATAGCGGCGCACTCTCTGGCCATTGAATATAGACCGATCAGCAAATTGGAAGCGAAAACACCGCTCAAATGATGAAATACTTTCACCTTAGTTTTGATCTTGATTATTTTAAAGAAACGGTTTGGCAGTATTTGATACAGAACATTCAATGCGTTGCGGTCACCCTCGCAGAATAGACAATACGGGGTTTTTGGTTTATTCACAATGATCGCCGGGAAAGTCGCAAAGGGATGGGCTGAGGCGCAATACACTGATCGGGGACGAGTAAAAACATTACCGGTTAAAATACCGCTGAAATGATAAAGAAAGGTTGTTTTATTCAGCATCGGCTTGATCTTTTTATATACATTACTAATCTCGTCATCCGGGGTGGCGATGAAGATCGCCTGGCTCCGTTCACAGAGATCGGATAAAGCAAGTTTATTAACACCGAGCAAGCGTGCGGCACGATTTTGTTTTCTGGTATTGATGTCATATACGCCGGTTATTCGGTGTTTGGTTTTAAGCAAATTGAATATGCTGACACCGACCCGTCCGCCGCCGATCAGGCCAATCTTCATAGTTGATTATATTTGCCGTTCAGACTGGGTCAAGCGAAGTTGTATCAAACTATGATCCTGGTCATGAATTGAGGGATCGATACATTTTTAATATCCAGTTTTGTTAAACTGTTCTTTAATGCGGTTGCTTCTTCGATATCGCCATGTATCAAAAGGACATTCTTCAATCCCGGATTTTTTGTTTTTTTGACATATTCCACAAGATCATTGCCGTCAGCATGGGCGGATAGACCGGCCATGAAAAAGACCTGTGCTTTTCGTTCGTAGTTACCATTAAATATCCGCACCTCTTTTGCGCCTTCTAATATTCTTCGGCCCAATGTCCCGCGCGCCTGGAAGCCGGTTATTAAAATGATATTATTCGGATCTTCGATCGAATGGATAAGGTGATGAGTCACACGACCGCCTTCGCACATCCCGGAGGCGCTGATTATGATCATTGGTCCGGTTTGATTATTAAGGGTTTTTGATTCGTTTGAATCCTGAATATAATGCAGGCCTGGAAAATTAAAAGGATTGGATCTTCTGAAAACGTTATAGGTCTCTTCATCAAAACACTCCGGGTGGTTGAGAAAAACCTCGGTGACATCGGTCGCAAGGGGACTGTCAACGTAAACCGGTATACCCGCAAGGACACTACGGTGATGAAGTTCCTTGAGCATTGTGAGCATTACCTGGGTTCTTTCCACGGCGAAAGCCGGGATAATGATCTTGCTTTTTTGCTTCTTGCCGATCTCGATCACATCCTGGAATTCATCGATCATTTTGTCAAAAGTATCGTGCACGCGGCCGCCATAGGTCGATTCAAGAATAAGGGTGCTGATATCTTTGACTACGGTTGGGTCGTTAATGATCGGCATATTTTTACGTCCCAGATCGCCGCTAAAGAGGATGCGATGATGGTCCGCTTCGAGCAGGATCACAGCTGAACCTAAAATATGTCCGGCATCATAAAATGTCGCCTTTACGCCTTTGACTGGTTCAAAGCTGCGTTGATATGGGACCGGAGTGAACATAGGGACGGTTCTGTCGGCATCCGCGACCGTATACAACGGCTCTTTTACCGGATAGCCGGCTTTTTCCTGTTTTTTGTTCAAATAAGCGAAATCGGCTTCATGGATCTTTGCTGAATCGAGCAGCAAGAGTTCGGCAATATCCCTGGTGCCGGGTGTGCAGTAGATCGGACCGGAAAAACCGCATTTGACCAGATTCGGCAAATTGCCGGAATGATCGATATGGGCATGGGACAGTATTACCGATCTTAAATTGCGTGGTTTGAAGGGGAAGGTCCGATTAATACGCTCGGCTTCTTCACGATGTCCCTGATATAGACCGCATTCGACAATAAATTTTTGTTGATTGAATTCAAATAAATGAAGTGAACCGGTGACGGTTCGGGTGGCCCCAATAAATGTGATTTCCAAAATTCTATTGACCGAAGTACTGATTGATCATTTGAATGAACCGTTCTTTTTCCTCGGGCGATAGATCATTAAGTTCGTCATATGGGTCGTATTGAAAATATTGTGCATCATCACGCTGCGCGGTTTGCTGGGAGGCTGGACGGATAAGTACAAAATAACCAAATATTATTGCCATTGCTGCACCGGCTGCGATCGGCAATACGACCGCAAACGGAAACGGCTTGCGTGGTTTCTCGTGACGAATCTGCTGATGAATACTAACAACGAATTCGTCCCAGTAAGCAGTTTGGAAATGACAACTGCAGGTTTCTTCCTCTTGATAAGTACATAACTCTATGCAGGCATTGATCAGGGCATAATCCTGGCGGCAAACCGGACATGTTTCCAGATGCTCGACAATAAACCGTTTTTCTTCTTCACTGGCCTCACCAAGAACAATGTCGATTATGCGTTCCTGAATATCCGGACAATTCATTGTTCCGCCTTCATTTGATTACGTAAATTTTTTACCGCAAGATGGTGATTGACTTTAATCGTGCTGACCGGTTTTTTTAAAATCTCGCTGACTTCTTCGTAAGAGAGGTCCTCAAGCGTGCGCAGGGTAAAAACCGCCCGCTGTACTTCAGGTAGTTTGGCTACTGCTTCCCGGAGTTGTTCGCGAAAACGTTTATTCTTGAAGATCTGAACCGGGTCATCAGATTTGCCGATCCTGATTTCCTCATATAATTGTTCGGTTGGACGTTGTTTCTTTATAAAATTTAAACAATTATTCATAGCAATTCGGTACAACCAGGTTGAGAACTTAGATCGCCCATGGAAAGTATTGATCTTACGAAATGCCTTAATGAAAGTCTCTTGAGCAAGATCCCGGGCATCATCATAATTCCTTACCATTTTATAGCATAGATCATGAATTTTGATCTGATGCCTTCTTACCAACTCGTCATATGGTTCAACCTCGCCAGCCTTTACAAGTTTAATCAATTCATCATCACTAAGTTCTCGGTATTTTGACAATTTTTCAGTGAGTTGGTTTACTGGAGAAGTCGGGTTACCGTTATCTTTCATTGCTGATGGCCCTTATTTTTGACCTTATTGCCGGATCAAGTTCTTTACGCAACTGGTCGATGCTTTTACCGGTTTTTCGTGCGATATTTTTTAGATCTCGGTATTCAATGCTGTAGCGTTGACGTTTTTCGAAACAGGTAACCTTGACCCGTACGGTTCCTGCATCGGTCGTTACTCTGATGATCTGCCGCGGCAGGATATATCGTTGACTCCTTCTGATCCGTATCCCGAGCGTGGTTGTTTCTGAAAAGATCAGATCGATCATTGATTTATTATTCAGTTCTGAAAGTACGGTTAATAATATTCCAGGTCTTGAATTTTTCATAATGACCGGGGTGAGAAAGACCTCATATGCACCGGCATCGTACAATTTTTCGATGACCGCTTCATAGTCCTGCGGGTTCATATCGTCAATGTTGGTTTCGATAACCTGACATTCATCTTGATAATCATTTGAGATCTCGCCGATAAAGATCCGAAGCAAGTTCGGCTGATCAGGTAAGGTCATTGCACCGGTACCGAGCCCGATATTCCTTATTTTACTGAAACCGATATTCTGGGTTGGTTTAGCGACCGTGGTGATGATCGCCGCACCGGTTGGCGTGGTGAGCTCAGCTTCGATCGGAAGAAAATCAACCGGCCAGGCCTTAAGAAGACGGCTGGTTGCGAAATTAAAGGCCGGCATCTTGCCTTCCTGGGTTCTGATAAAACCAGTGCCGGCTTTAAGCGGTCGTGAGAGAACACGCTCAACCTTAAAATAATCAAGACCGATTATTGCACCGGATATATCGAGCAAAGTATCAAGATCGGCAAGTTCATGAAGATGCAGATGATTGGCTCCATGCACTATTTTTTCAACTTCAAGAATCCTTTCCAGCGTTGCCCGGATCAATGTTTTTTGGTTCGGGGGTAGAGCGCTTTTTTTAACAAGGTTTATGAAATTGCTGACCGGTATTTGTTTTTTGATCGTGAATGATAAGCGTGTTGCCAGTACTCCTTTGGTTCTTATCTTTTTTGCATGGAGATCCGCGCCCGGGATAAATTTTAGTTTTTCTTTAAGATATTTAATCGGTACACCGGCATCAAGCATTGCGGCGACTATCATGTCACCACTGGTTCCGGGTATCGGATCAAATAGTATTGCCTTCATAGTTGATTTATAAGACAGGCCAGATAACCGGCACCGAAACCATTGTCAATATTGACGACCGCGATCCCGGGTGCACAGGAATTAAGCATTGTCAATAGAGCAGTGACACCTTTAAGGCTGAGGCCATAACCAACCGACGTTGGTACGGCAATGATCGGTTTGGCAAATAGACCTCCAGCCACTGATGGCAGTACGCCATCCATGCCCGCGATCACGATCAATACCCGGGCTTTTTCAATTCGCTTCCGGAAAGTGATCAGTCGATGTATACCAGCTACCCCAACGTCATATATCCGCAGGACCTTGCTGCCCATTATTTCGGCGGTGATCGCAGCCTCTTCCGCGATCGGTATATCGGCAGTACCCGCGCTCAGCACCGCGATTAAACCACTGACCGGTTTTTTTATCCCAACATAAAAAATACGTGCCGCGTTATAGTAAAGGCCTTTTTTAAATTCTTTTTTCAAGATCACAGCCATTTTGGAGTTAACCCTGGTGAACATCACTTTGTTATTTATTTTCAGTATCGTTTTCCCAATCGCACAAGCCTGGTGGCCGGTTTTTCCTTCCGCGAAAACAACTTCTGGAAAACCTTTTCTGATCTCGCGGTGAAGATCGACCTTGGCAAAACCGAGGTCTTCGAAAGGGTCAATAAATATTCTCTTTGTTTTCAAAAAACCTCAGCCGAAAACTTAAAAACTTGCGTGCCTTCAAGCTTATATGCATCAGCGGGTAAACCTGCTTTATTACAGGTTTCCTCGAGGAATTCCTCCGTAGTCCACCCGTATTCTGATGCAACCTGGGGGAGAAGCAACCCTTGATTATAACCTCTTTTAATTATCAATCCATCCCGACCGATTACTATATCCTTGAAGTTTTGAACTGGTACAACCGGTGTCATAATCGATATCTCGATCTCAATATCCTTTAATTCTTTTTCCGTAACCGGCGGAAAGCGAGGATCTTGCAGTGCCGCAGCCTTTGCCATTTCGATTATGGTTTTATATAGGGGTTGGTCACCGATGATATGGCCGATACAGCCACGGAGATTGCCAAATTTTGTAATTGTCACAAATGCCCCGTATTCAGCAGTTAATTTGCCAGTGAGATTCTTGTACTCAGGACATTTTTTGCCTCGCACTGCAGCTTCAATCGATTCCAGGGCGATTTTCTTTAATAGCTTTTTGTCATTTTCGGATAGACCCAGTTCAATGCCAACCTTACCGTGATCCGCTTCTTTTTTGTAAAAAACCGCGGCCAGATAGCCCACGACCTTTGAATAATCACCAGAGGTTTTGCCACTGGTTGCATACATGACCGGTTTTGCATTTTCTGCACCCAGCTTTTTCGCGATTAGCATTGTGGTGATAATCGGACCACCGCCGCAGGCTTCACCGCTGTCTTTGTTCAGGTAGTCATCGAGCAATGCCGGATCAAAAGCTGAAA
>MEUM01000134.1:8483-10358 GCA_001771735.1 Caldifarciminota bacterium RBG_13_43_14
CAGAACTGGCAATAATCAGGATCTTTTTCCCCTTGCTTGCCTCATAGATCGCGTTGCTCAATATTTCGCATGTTTCATAGTCCTGGCTTCCCATTACAATTTCAACTGTTTTGACATTTTTTAAAACCGTTTGTATGAAAGGTTCCTGTATCTCAACTGAATGTTCCTGCACATGTGCCGCGGCTTCGAAACCTAACAATCTATTGTTTTTAATAATTCTTTTTGCAAGTTCAACATCGAAATTTACTGTACCGAGCGGAGTTATCCGTCCTTTGAACGTATCGATCGAGGCGCCCTTGAATCCGAAATAATGACTTGGCCCGATAATTATTGCCGCATCATACTTTAGCCCTTGAACGGTCTGGTAAGCAAAGGCTGCCACCGGTCCTGAATAAACATAGCCAGCATGCGGCGAAATCAGTCCAAAAATCTCACCGGCGACCTTGACTTGTGCATTATCGAGGTAACTATGTATTTGCTTTTTCAAGGAATCGGCCTGACCCGGGTACCAGGTACCGGCATGCGGTGACTGCCGATATTCTTCACTTTTGCATTGTTGCGCCATAAAGGTCACTCCTAATAAAGACCACAAGAAAAGTTTGTTCATATTATGATCCCTGTTGTTCCCCTTTTAAAAAGGGGATTTGAACATTTAAATACCTTAGAAGAATGTAAGCATTCATGCGATCGACTTAAAACGATACGGAATTACTGTTTTACTAATTCCGGCCGCGATTATAGCCTTGACAATATCAAATGCAACGAACGGCAGGACCGCCATGGTCAAAGTCGCTTTCAGTGAGGTTTTCATGAACAGGGCAAAGTTTATTGCGCCAAAAATATAGATAATCAAGATACCTGTAAACATCGCGACGATAATCAATACAAAATTATGCATGCGTTTTTTCTCCAGCAGCCAGCCGATCAAAGCTGCCGCCGGGACAAAACCGATAAGATATCCGGTAGTCGGACCGATCAACATACCTCCCTGACCGCCAGTAAACCATGGCATGCCGGCAAAGCCAGCGATCAAATAGAACAGCATCGCGGCGGCACCGTAGCCATGGCCCAGTAATATACCGCTCAATAAAACCGCAAACACCTGTCCCGTGACCGGGACGGGTGTAAAACCCAACGGTATTCTGATCTGAGCAGAAATACCGGTGAAACAAGCGATAAAAAGAGCAAGCAGCAACTTACGGCCCGCGGCTAAATCAAATAGCCAAGTATAATAAGCGATTTTCTTTTTTTCCCATTGATACATTATTTGATTGATGTGCATTTTTTCCTCCTTGCTGATAGGTAATTCTAATAATTTTTTGCAAAAAGTCAATTATTTAAAAAGCGTAATGCAAAAGAACTGAAAAGAAGCAGATCAGAAAAGGATCACGGGTGTTAAAAAAAGCCGATCAGAGAATCAGATTACCAGCATGAAGATTATCAGAGCATCAGCAGATCAGGAATTTATCTGATTCTCTGGGTTGCTGATTTGCCTCCCACTGGTCTTCTGATATCCTGATACACTCAGTTTTTTAATTACAAATCACCAATTACCAATTACGTATTACTTTTCAGGTATTTGTTGTTACAATTGACAGGCGAAGTCATCGGATTATAATTTCCCATAAGTGACAATTGCAATAATTAAGGAGCGGAAATGAATAATAAGATCGCTGAACTGACGATCCCGGCATTATTATTAGGTATTTTTTTATCATTATTAATGTGCGCAGCAAATGCATATCTCGGACTTTATGCCGGGATGACCGTATCGGCAAGTATCCCAGCCGCGGTTATATCAATGGGATTGTTAAGGGGTGTTTTACGTCGCGGTACAATTCTTGAAAATAATATCGTGCAAACCGCTGCATCGGC
>MEUM01000135.1:0-4094 GCA_001771735.1 Caldifarciminota bacterium RBG_13_43_14
TTAGCTCCCACCAGACCGAAACGGTCGCTTTCATTAATGTTCAAACCAACTTCCGAAAATAATATTCTTTCGCCAACACTATATTCAACATCAACCAGCTTAAGCATTCCTTATTCTATTATGATTTCTTTCAATGTCAATCGCATTTTTATATCGGTCATCGCGAGCGCAGCGAAGCGATCTACGAGATTGCTTCGGGACTTCGTCCCTCGCAAAGACAAAAAGGGTAGCGCATCGCCTTTCGCATCCGGTCAATGTAAGAGGGTATCTTAATCACTGTAATTTCTCACCCATCACTATAATCGAAGGTTTCTGATATTATCAGAAATCTATGATTTTCCTTGACAAATCCATAATAGTATATATAATTCACCATATTATAGCACTATACATCATTTATTAACGAGAGGAGGTGATACGGACACATTGAAAGGTTTTTTGTAATAGGTAAGCTGTTCTAAAAATAATAAAATTGTTCAACAAATAATTGTAGTTGCCCAATTCATTGGGCTCTTTTTAGAGCAATAACCGCGTTATTGCAATGCTTGATAAATCAAGCAACTACAATCCTGACCTGCGTCAGGACAGGTTTTAGGATGGCTAAACTGTTACGGTTTTTCTACACAAGAACGGCATAAAAAGGAGGCAAAATGAGATATGCCATAGCAATAACGCTGATGTTGGGCTTATCATTCGGATTGATCAATGAATCATTTCGTTATCAATCAACCGCCCGATTATTCGAGGATGATTATGATCTGCTTTTTGATCCGGCACGTATTCCGCAGATCGAAGGTTCACGTCTGTGGACAAGTCTATCGAACTTTGTAACCGGTAATGAACAAATGTTCTCGAACATCAGTGCCCCATATATATTGATCGGTGGGTCAACAAATCTTAACCAGTGGTATCCCGGTTTTGTTTATGACCGGCGTGCCAGCAAGAATCCGCTCTACACTGGTCTGGATGATCCATTTGGCAATCAAATGTACGGTGAGGGAACCAGGAGTGAAATCGACTGGGAGGATGATGATAATAATGGCGTTTTTGACCGCCGCGTAACCGAAACCGAAAGCCGCGAAGCATATGATCATATTCAGGTGAACGATTTTTATGTTGGGATCGGAACGGTTAGAAATGATAAGCGCTTCGGAATTGGTTATTCACGGGTCAATTACAAGAACACAGCTACTGATCCGAATGACAATTTCACCTGGGATTTCACCAATGAAAATCTGAACCCCAATGAGATCACTTATGAAGGCCACGCGTTATTCGGTGGTGATGACATCTATAAGAACAACGAAAATGAATTTATTTTGAGCGGCTGGCTTGATCGTGAAAAAATGGCGATCGGGCTCAGTGCTGAAGTTGCGCTTTTATCCTGGGCAAACGAGGCAATAATCAATGGCGATTCATCCCTGATCAGCCGCATCAATGATACTACCACCTGGTTCACCGGCGTCACCGTGCTCGATTCAACCGATCAACCAAGAAACGGCATGAGGATCGCGGTCGAACTCAAAGATTTCTATGATTACAACGAATACGCGCAGGGAAGATTTTATCTGCGTTTCTTCATGGAAAACTATGATTATGCCGATGGTGCAATGAGTTATTATTACAATGCCCGTGAAGCGCTCTACGCCGATTTCACCTGGGATACAACTGATAACTATACCTATTATGATGGTGGCGGGAATGAAAAAGGATTTACCCTCGGCACCAAACATCTGTTCGAAGTTTCGGAAAACTTCAGATTCGGATTGGGCGCCTTCTTTACCATGAGCTCTACTTATGATTCGACAGTCGCCCGGGACACAATGGTCACCGTAACTACTTATGATGACAATGATGGCATGACCAATGATCCAGACGACTTTGTTCAAACGGTATGGTCAAGCGAAACCTGGATGACCAGAATAACCGGCAGCAGCAACAGCATAATGGTGCCGGTTGGAGCTGAATTCCAGATTGCCAATCCAGTATGTTTCCGCCTGGGTGCGGTACATACATTGACCTATCTTGATCAGTCAACCGTCACGAATCTCATCGATTTCGAGCCGGAACGGACCAGAACGGTCGATGGCACTGGTGCGGTTACCGAATCAATGGTCGATCCTGGCCAAGAACCGGTTGGTTCAGAAGAAAATACGTTCAATAAGATACCGTCAACAGATTACTATTACGGCATTGGCTGGAAAGTAAATAAGAACCTGCAAATCGATCTCATGGGCTTTGCCAATCTTACCAATCTGAGCAACTGGCGTCTCTCGGCAACTTTGATCTTTGATTAAGGAGGATAACATGAAAAAACTAACTATATTTGCCAGTGCAATATTACTATTGCTTGCCTGTCAAAAGGCAGAGAATATCCTGCAGATCGTACCAGGTGCACCGGACAATATCGGCGCCGGCAACTTGCCGACCGTGACTTCTATCACACCTGGTGTCGGGCAGGAATTAATTGACCAGAACTCGAGTCAAAGCGGTATTCAGGGTAAGATCGAAATTGTATTCTCCAATTTCATGGATCCGAGCACGATGACTGAAAGCTATTTTATTATCCTTAATACTGCGACCGGTTCTGCAATCCCCAGTTCTGGGATCACTACTGAATATTATCAGGAAATTAAAAAACTGTTCATTTTCATCGACGATGCACCATCCGCCGGTGCTTATCTGCTTACCCTAAGTGGTATGACCAATACTTACGGTGTCCCGCTTGATTTTGATGGTGACAATGAAGAAGATGGTGCACCCTATGATGACTATCTTTCGACCTTCTGGACCACTGGATATACTGATACCCTTGTAGTCCGCACCTGGCCTCAGATCACGGCCTTTGCGCCCGATACGATCGCGACCCCCAATCAACAACCATTGATCATACTTCTTTTCAATGCCAACATGGATACATCAACCGTCAATACAACCAATATCACGCTGGAGAATTCCAGCGGAAGTGCCCAGACCTTGAATGTCGTTTTGAAAACGCTTACAACGATAACCCTGCAACCGGCCAGCAATCTCGCCCTGGGTGATAATTACACGATCAATGTGAATTGCGCTAATATTAAGCGCACCGGTGATTCACGTACTCCCGGTTATCTATTGAACCTTGATGGTAATGAAGACGGGCCAGAATCAACTGAACCCGAACTTCAATCATATTTCCGGGTCGATACGGTAGTACCGCCCCATGTCGACGCCGCTGATATCACTGGCGGAGCCCGTTTCATTTTCACTCGATTGATCGACGAATCTACCTTATCCGGCAGTTCAGTAATTGTATTCGATGATATCGGTTATGTGCCGGGCGATTTACGTATTTATACGAACACCGGCAATACCTACACTATCGTTGATTATTATTACAAACGCGCAACGTCAGGTAACCCTGATGCACTCGTTTCCAGGAGCGTAAAAGATGCCAGCAAAAATTATTTTCTTGATGGCGACGGGAACGGCATCGGCGGTGAAGCCTGGGATGATTACTGGGAATATAATTTCTAAACCAGTCAACTTTAGGGAAGGGTGTAAAAACCCTTCCCTTTTTTTATATATAATTTCTTATTCGCCAATAAACCAAACATGGACTTAAGTGCCTATCAAAAGCTGATCGAAAAACTCTATTTCAAAAAAGACACAAAACGAGGGGTATACAAAACATTCAATTGGTTCGTTGAAGAGGTCGGCGAGCTTTCCCGCGCGATACGTAAAGGGAAAAAAGCAAAAATAACAGAAGAATTCGCCGATTGCCTTGCCTGGCTTTTGACCGTCGGCTCGATCCTTGATATCGATGCTGAGCAGGCAATGAAAAAATACGCGGATGGCTGTCCAAAATGCAACAAAACACCGTGTATTTGTATGGAAGAATAGAAGGTGGGTTGGGGGTAAGATGCTGGACAAGATGGAAGATGGGTTGGGGTAAGGATGCTGGATAGGGTGAGAAGAAAAATTGCTAGTTTTAGAGATCTTGAGGTTTATCAACGAGCTTATGATGCTTCAATAATTGTTATCAAAAAAATCATTCCAAAACTTCCTTCCGAAGAAAAATTTGATCTTGCTGATCAATTGCGCCGCTCAGTCAA
>MEUM01000135.1:4343-5543 GCA_001771735.1 Caldifarciminota bacterium RBG_13_43_14
TTAATCTTGATTTTCCCAGCTTCCCAACCAATAGCACTTTTCTTCAAGTTTATCCAGCTTCCCAACCCCAACCCGTAAACCATATTTTTAAGGAGGATTTATGATACAAATGGTGTTCCTCACGATTTTTGCGTTAGCTCCTCCGCCATCGGTGCGCGCCTTTGATGCACCTAATGACGGAGGAAGGGCAATCATAATCGAGTGGCAATTATCACCTGACGATGCCGAGCTTAATGGCTATGAAATATACCGCAGTGAAAACGACGTTGACTTCGAAAAAATCGGACTTACGGGTAAAAGTAGAAATATTTTTGAAGATGAAACTGAAGATGGTAAAAAATATTACTATAAAGTAGCGGCGGTCGCCGAAACGGTTTCTACGTTTTCCGAGATCTCGGTGTATGCCATCAGCCAAGCACAATGGATTGACTGGAATAAACTCAATATCTTCATCTCCTTTATAGCTTTCGGTGGAATTATCCTTTATTTCATATCAAGAGCACGTAAGAATCCGAAGGATCTTTTTATTCGAAAAATCGCTGGTCTACAAGCGATCGATGAGGCTATTGGACGTGCGACCGAGATGGGAAAACCGATTCTTTACACGACCGGTCTAGGTCTGATTGATTATATACCCACTATTGCTTCTCTGAATATCCTGGGCGAAGTTGCTCGCAAAATTGCGAAATACAACACCAGACTCATCAATCCCCATTGCGATCCAGTTGTTTATACGGTAGCTCGTGAAATCGTCAAAGAAGCCTATGCCTCGGCTGGAAGACCCGATGCCTATGATCCGAGCAGTGTCTATTTTGTAACCGATTCGCAGTTCGCCTATGCGGCTGCGCTCGACGGTGTCATGTGGAGAGAAAAACCGGCAACTAATTTCTTGCTTGGCTATTTCATGGCGGAATCCCTGATTATCGCCGAAACCGGAGCAGCAACCGGTGCCATCCAAATCAGCGGTACCGACGCAATACCACAGCTGCCGTTTCTGGTAACCGCCTGTGATTATACTCTAATCGGTGAAGAACTCTACGCGGCTTCGGCGTACATCTCTAGAGAGCCATTATTGCTCGGTGCAATTAAAGGTGAAGACCTGGGCAAAATTATAATCGGCGGATTATTAATTATTGCTTCTCTCCTTGGCATCTTCACCAAATTCGCTATTCTAGACCTGTTTAGATAGGAGCACAAGAT
>MEUM01000136.1:0-1534 GCA_001771735.1 Caldifarciminota bacterium RBG_13_43_14
TTATTTTCACCCATCTGATAAATGCAATAATATACGCCGGCACTCGACCGCCGGTTATGGTCGTCATAACCGTCCCAGACTATTTCCTGCACGCCGGCAGGCTGAAATCCCGACCATAATTTCCGCACTTTTTGCCCAAGCACATTGTAAATATCCAGTTTATAAGTCCCGGCTTTTGGCTGTTGAACCTTGATCCTGGTCTGACCCCGAAACGGATTCGGATTGGCGCTGATCACTCCGGCCGGACGCGTCGGACCGATCAAACGCTCTTCTTCCGAACTCTGGATAACGCCCAGCCAGTATTCATAGTCTTCTGCAGGTTTTACCCCGGTGTCTAAATATGTACTCTTTTCCGGGCCAATTATTGTCGGATTCACCTTAATCCGCAGACCAGCCTGTTGCCGGTATACATTATACCCGGTTATATCACCGCCCCTTGCCTGCCAGCTCAACTCAATCATATCGCCAACCTGCCAATTACCCTCAAATTCAACCTCCAGAACGATTGGCGACGCCAGATACGGCCCGAACAAATCGGTCAAACCGCTCTGCGCCGTGATCTTCAGCCAGTAATAGCGTGATTCATTAAAACTGGCATTGTGATCAATTATCTTATGATCAAATGTTATTTTCGGCCTGCATTCGCCGGCCAATTGCCAGCTGTTTGTATCGGAATTTTCGGATTTAAAGAGCTGGTATAGAACCGTGTTGCTGATATGATGATCGTTCCACCGGCAGATAACATAACGATCGCCGCCTTTTACCAGCACCGTATCCGGCACCGCGGTTTCAACATATTTCATTACCCTGACCCAGCCGTAAAAATCAGGGAAAGGAACAATCGGCGGATAATTGTTACCAAACAAGATATCATTTATCCCGTCGCCGTTGACATCACCGGCTGAACATAAATTCAAACCGGTTGCCCGCTCATAGCCGATCTCGCCGATATATTCGATATCCGGCAATGTATCCGGCTCAGCACCGCCATAATACATCAAAATCCGGCCCGGACACTCGCCATAATGAGCATAAAAAGTATTGCCGATCAATATGTCGTCATAACCGTCATCATTAACATCACCCAGCGCATCAATATTGCTGCCTAAATCATTAGTATTATTCTGACCATTGTTATAATCATAGCCGTTAATGATCCAGGAAGGTATTGTATCCAATACCGGACCGCCATAAAACAATAATACCCGACCGTATGAGTTAAGAAAACTCGGATAAAACCGGTCGCCGATCATAAAATCATCATAGCCGTCGCCGTTAAAATCGCCGGCGCCGGAAAGCATTTCGCCCAAGAGCTGCCATTCATTCTCGCCGTAAAACCACCAGTCCGGCTGGACGTCCATGGTCTTGCCGCCTAAGAACAAATATGCCTTGCCAGCACATACATTATGCTGATGATTATTAGGCGCGCCGACGATAATGTCTTCATAGCCGTCATTGTTCACATCGCCGCAATTGTCAATACACCAGCCGAATTGCTCACTCTCCATGCCGCCGATATGTATGCCGCCCAGAA
>MEUM01000136.1:2302-4133 GCA_001771735.1 Caldifarciminota bacterium RBG_13_43_14
ACCGGCGTGGTGTAGCTCGTAAGCGAACCCGAATATACGTATTCAGCCTCAGTCGAATACCATTTCCGCTTGCGGATCTCGTATTTATGATTTTTGCCCGTGATCGCGCTGTTATCAGTATACGATGAATTAGTGCCGATGTATATCGAATTGTCGTCGCGGTACAATACATTGGATGTGCCCGAACCGCCGGACCAGCTGGCATTTGCCCGGCCGCCGTCATCACTGGCATAGTCGCTGGTCGAAAAACCGGTCGGCGTTTCCGGCGGACTGGTCGGATCAGGCAAATTGGTTGGCTGCGCCGGATTGCCCGATGCCGGCAGATCGTATATGCGGTAATAATAGTCAATGTCAAAACTCACCGAATAGTCATACCAGGTCGTATAGCCGGTCGAGATGTCGAATTGAGCGATTAAATCAAATGGACCATCCGGACAATTGCTGCGATAGATATAGGCATAAGAAGGCTCTTCGCTGTCATAGATCACGCAGCGCACCCGCTGGGACTCGCCGTAAACGGTCATGGTCGCAGGCCAGGGATCAAATTCCGGATCGTATTTATAGATTCGCCCGCCTTTGCCGGCCAGATAATGCACGCAGCTAATCAACGACGGTCCATAGCCGGATTGTCTTGCCGGTGAAATATCGAGTATATCTTTGCCATAATTATTGAGAATATGCTCATTGCTCAACCGGCCGAAAGATTCGTCTGATCCGCCGTAAAAATACTGAGTTCCATAACCGGTATTGGCGGCAATGCTGTAAAGCACATTTTCATCCGGCAATGCATGCACTGATGCCCAGTTGCCGCCGCTTTTGCCGATACAGTATCCTTTGGACGTCGAGATCCAGGGATTATTGTATTGATCCGAGATCTTGAAAAAATTCAAGGCCAGATTCGAGTATGGGTACTCGACATTCCAGCCGGCGCCGCTGTTGTATGCATATATGCCCGTGGTCAAACCGGCATCGCCGCAGGCATAAACCGTATTCCCGGTTTCCAAGTCCATGCATATGCCGTGAAAACAGACGTTCCTCGCTCCAACCAATTCACGCGACCAGGTCTGACCAAAATTGGTTGTTTTATAAATGTAACCCTTGCCCGCAGCAATATAGCCCGTACAGGAATCATTAGCGCCATCCCGGATATGGAATACTATATCCTTGAACGGACAGTCTTTTTCAACTGTATGTGATGCTTCAGACCAATTACTTCCTCCATTTGCAGTATACCATGCCTTGCCCATGAACCGGTTAGTATTGGCTTTTTTCTCACCGATAATACAACCGCGGCTTGCATCACTGAAAAATACCGCGTTCAGATGATAATCCGACGCACCAGTGATACTCACTGCACTCCAGCTGCTGCCTGCATTAGTCGATTTTAACACATTGCCGTCCGCACCAACCGTCCACACTACTCCATTCTCAAACGCAAACACACCCCGTAATTCCGCGATGTTTGCGTTCTCATATACTAAGGTTAATTCACCGGCATATACAATGCCAACTAAAATTACTAAACCAGCTATTGCTCTTAACATATTTCCTCCAACTATTATCACATTCTTCCTGCACTCAAGCGTGCCCAATCTTGAGATAAATCATGACACTTTTGAGATTGCTTCTCCCTCGCTCTGCTCAGGATCGCAATGACCGAAGGACAAAGCAAACCGACTGAACTTCAATGCCCGGCCTTAGCAAACAAAGGCCGGGCTCACTCAAACATACCTTATAAACTGCGCATAAAATATTGCCTCGGGATTTCTTTTTTGAATCGATGATTGATTGAACCTGCGTTCATTCGCCGCGGATAATACCATACCCCCCC
>MEUM01000136.1:4202-6412 GCA_001771735.1 Caldifarciminota bacterium RBG_13_43_14
TATGTTACCGACTGTTGTCAATAGGTGAAACTGCCGGGTACTTATGTTAGCCTTGAAATCGCAGTAAATTCGGTTATAATATTTTATTGATAAATTTTATTATGAAAGGATAATTATGCAAGGATATTATAGATTTCCCTCAATATATAAGGACCATATTGTTTTTGTCAGCGAAGACGATCTCTGGATCGTATCGGTCAATGGCGGTATCGCCCGCCGGCTTACATCCAATCTCTCAGCGGTAAGCGACCCCCGTTTTTCGCCAGATGGCAAATACATCGCCTTTACCGGTCGTGAAGAAGGCCACCCGGAAGTATATATAACACCATCTGATGGCGGTGTTGCCAAACGGCTTACCTTTATGGGCGCAATCACTTCGGTCGCCGGTTGGACACCGGACAGTAATCATATTATACTTGCGAGCAATCACGGTCAATGGTATCGTCGTATGTTCTTCCTATACGCTAACCGCTTAACAGACTCACGTCCAGCAAAATTACCATTCGGTGCCGCCAATCAGATATCCTTTGGTGCAAAAAAAGGGGTGGTTATCGGCCGCAATGCATATGATCCAGCTCGCTGGAAACGATATCGCGGCGGAACGGTAGGTGAATTATGGATCGATCGTAGTGGTAATGGCAAATTCGAAAAGCTGCTTCGAATCAAGGGCAATATGACATCGCCAATGTGGGTCAAAGATCGCATTTATTTCATCTCGGATCACGAAGGCGTTGGTAATATTTACTCCAGTACAACCCAGGGTACAAATGTTAAACGTCACACTGATCACATTGATTTTTATGTACGTAACGCAACCACCGATGGTCAGCGCATTGTATATCATGCTGGCGGCGATATATTCATGTATGATCCATCGACCGGGAAGAAACGGAAGATCGATATAAATTATCACAGCCCGCGGATTCAGACCCAGCGCAAATATGTTGACGCCTCGGGCTATCTTGAAGACTATTCGATACATCCCAAGGCGGATCAGATATCAATAACCAGCCGCGGCCAGGTTTTTTCCTTTCCCAATTGGCATGGTCCGGTCACCAAACATGGGAATAAACCCAAAGCAAGATACCGGCTCGGCCGCTGGCTTCATGACGGTTCGCATTTCGTTTTTATTTCAGATGAAGCTGGTGAAGACGGCCTGCATGTTCAGGACAGGAGTTCATCCAAAAGTAAAATATTGAAGCTGGATATAGGCCGACCAGTGGAGATTGAACCATCGCCAACCCGGCCGCTGATAGCGCTAACCAATCATCGTTTTGAACTGATCATCGTGAACATAAAGCGTGGTCGACGGACAATACTTGACCAAAGCCAGTTCCGGCGTATAGGCGATATCACTTGGTCACCAGATGGCAAATGGCTGGCCTACACATATTATCTGAATAACTACTTTACATCATGCATTAAAATCGCCAACCTAGCCACCGGGAAAACGTACGAGGTCACCCGTATGGTTGCACAAGATTTCAGCCCGAGTTTTGATCCTCAGGGCCGCTATCTTTATCTACTATCGAACCGGCATTTTGATCCGGTATATGATAAATTCCATTTCGACCTGGGATTTCCAGCTAATACTAAAGCCTTTGCCGTACTGCTGCGTAAAGATATTGCATCGCCTTTCGATTATACGCGGAATGCACCCGCTGGTATTGATATCAATATGGCCGATCATAAACAGAAATCCAGCAGCAAACCAAAAAAAATATTGATAGATCTTGAAGGTATACAGGACCGAATAATTCAATTTCCTCTTCCTCACGGCATATACATGCAGATCCACGGGCTGAAGGATAAAATATTGTACACAACCTTTCCGATTCTAGGCGGTAAAGAACAATGGGGTTTTGATGGTCCGAAAGCAAAAGGTATACTTCATTATTATGATCTCAACGAGCAAAAAAGCTATTTTGTAACCTCAGGGCTATTGGATTTCAAAGTTGCCGGTCAAAATGAAATAATCATTTGCCGGACCAAGGACCAGGTAAGGATCGCCAAAGCGATCGAAAAACTCGATCAAAAGCTCGAAAGTCAACCGGCCGGACCAAAAAGCGGTTGGATCGACCTCAAGCGCATTAAATTACTGATTGAACCAACGATCGAATGGCAACAAATGTATCGTGATGTATGGCGATTGCAGCGTGACCATTTTTGGAACAGGAATATGTCGGGTATTGATTGGAAGAAAATCTATA
>MEUM01000137.1:0-543 GCA_001771735.1 Caldifarciminota bacterium RBG_13_43_14
GTACTTCCAATCATAGCTGTAATAAGCATTTTATCGCTATCTGCATTGATACTGTTCAGTATTATTTCTTCTATTTCTCAGGCAATCTGGCCAATGTGGGTTGGAAATCTTATATCTTATGCAATTGGTATTTCAACACTATTAATTGCGCTAACTTCTTTACTGAAATTTATCTATAATGTGTTTCGTGATCCTCTTCTGCGATTGAGTACGATATTCTCCTACCCAATAAAATCATATCTTGCATTATACAAATACTTATTCTGCAGCCAGATATTCATGATAATTGCAGTTGGATTTCTACTTAACGCAGGGCGAATTGTTTTACTAATTATGATATCGATACCCATTTTTGTTATGTTAATCGTCATTATCAAGACGATTGGGCTGATTGAAAAACTGCTGAGAAGATGTTAGCGTGTTATATCTCGGTTATTCGTGGACAAAAGGCGTTGAGGCGAATTCATACGTGACTTTCAAGTCGATAATGTTTAATCGGTCAGGGGTATTATTCAACAATATCTCTGCTTTGCGCTATACTAT
>MEUM01000137.1:816-3474 GCA_001771735.1 Caldifarciminota bacterium RBG_13_43_14
ATATGCTGGATATGCTGACGGAGTTACTGCTGAAGCAGAACGATATCGAGAAACTGTCTATATACCGGGGACGGATTTGGGGTCCTGTCGGTTATCATTTTGCTTCTCTTTCTTCCCCTTTAATATTAACATTTCCGTTTAGTAATAACTGTTAACATTTATACTTAGTGATATCATTTTTATCAAACACCTTGACAGAATAATTAAGTCCAGTTAGAATAACCTATGCTATTGTTATTCTGGTTGACCGCGCAGCTGATCACTAATAAACCGGAAGAAAATATAATCATTACCAATCTCCCGACGATCGAGCGATCGGTGACCGGGCCGGTGGTAGAAGAAGAATGCACTGAATACGATGAGATTATCGGCAAATACTGTTTGCTTTATGGTGTGGATCAAAATTTGATCAAGATCGTAATCGATAAAGAATCACAATTCAATCCCCGGGCAGTGTCCAGAAGCGGCGCCCAGGGGCTGATGCAATTAATGCCGGCAACCGCTCGCATCCTTGGCGTTAAGGATGCCTTTGATCCGGATCAAAATATCGAGGCCGGTGTTCGTTTCTTAAGGAACTTGATCGATATGTTCGAAGGCAATATCCAGCTCGCCCTGGCTGCCTATCATGCGGGCCCGGGTCTGGTTAAGCGGATCAACCGGGTGCCAACAATACCCGAGACGGTTGAATATGTTGATCATATTATGTCGCGTTATGATCCATCTTATATTAATAACACGGTGCATTTCACAATTACCGAGGAAGGGACACCTTTACTGACCAATCGCCCGAAATAGTGTTATCGTGATCAGATCTTGCGGGCGATAATACCTATGGAAAATGCTGTATATTGGAGGATTCTTTTAGTTCGTAATTTTTGCTGTGTTCTATAGAAACTTTCAGTAATTTTTCCAAGAAAACGAGGATACATCGGTAATTTGATCTTTAAACGGGATGCGATCAATTTTACAATTTTATAAAGAATTCCAGGTCTTGACCAATCCCCATAATAATGAACTGGTTCAAAGCCACTTTTAATCAATAATCGGCTCAGTGATCGTGGGGTGAACTGTCTTTCCCATCCGCCGAACCATAATTTGCATAATATCAAAGCTTGCTTGATCAATGTATAAATATGAATAGTCTGGGGGACGTCAACGGCCAGGAAACCTCCGGATTTGAGTATTCGGTGATTTTCTTTCAACAAGCGATGCGGGCTGGAAAAATGTTCGAGCAAACCCTGATGGAAGATAATGTCAAAGGTTCCGTCCGGGACTGGACAACTCAGTGCATCCGACTGTATTAATAGTAATCTTTGTGAATGGGGCTGGGAACGAATCAAATCAATACTGATCGGAGAGTAATCGAGTACATAAACCTGATTTTGTTCCGCGCTGATCCTGATACTGTCACGTCCAGTACCAGCGCCGACCTCCAGGATCTTCTTATAAGCCAGATCGGTGACTTTTTTCAGTTCGGATGCAATGTCATTTACCGGTGGATATATCTCTGAGCTGGAACGGTTGCTCCAGAACCGGTCCCAGGTTTTTTTGGTGCTCGCGCGTCCTATTATTTAGATCCGATCTTTTCCGGTATCGTATCGATTACAAGCTGAATCGTTGTACGCCGTGCTCTTGAATAATTGTTATAACTTGAAAATTCGTAATTTCCGGGTTCATCGGTCAGACGGCGCGCAACCGGTTGATCGTGAACATGATCAAGCTTTTCTTTGAATTGGTTTTTGTCCTCGAGGATTTCCGCGTAGAAGCTCTGACTCCATACCGTACCTTCACGTCTTTTATATTCATTATACTTACGGGCGAAATTACCTTTGATAAGTTTCATTATTTTGGAAACGGTGAACATTTTACCAGGCTGAACGATCAGATAAAGCGAATCAGGCATGATAAGATATGCATAAAGCTTGTAGTTCAACATATAACGATGATAACCAACCGACAACAGTAGGAATCGTGCCCAGTGCGGATCATCGAGGATCTCGATATTGTCCTTAGTTGTCGTTTCGATGTAATAGATCGCACCTGGTTTGATTATTCTTTTTGGCATAAAACCTCCTTCTACGCCATGATCTGTTTAAGCGCTTCTGCGTCAAGCGACTTAGTAATAAGTGCTAAGAGTTTAAGCACATTTTCATAATCTTCAAGTGATATTATTGATGAGCCGCTGTGAATATAGCGGGATGGTATGCCGATCGCTAATGACGGGACACCGAAATTGGTCAGGTGAATACGGCCACTGTCATAACCGCCGCGTAATGATGTGAGGTGATACGGTATGCTGTTAAGATCGGCTATTTCGCATACAAAATTCCTTAAGCGGCAGTGCGGGATCATTGTACTGTCATATATCAATATGCTAGCCCCGCTGCCAAGTTGTTCGACTGCATCCGGTTCGTTGCCCGGTGTGTCACGGCATACACTGACATCGATCGCGAATCCGATATCAGGGCTTACTTTTTGCGCAGCAGTCTTCGCCCCTCGCAGACCAACCTCTTCTTGAACGGTTGCTACCATACATACGGTATTGGGATGTTCGGAGGCAATGATGTTATGGGCAAGATCGATAAGCAGTCCGCAGCCGACACGATCATCCCATGCCTTGCCAAGCATCAGGTCTGAATTTGCCATAACCTGAGCTGA
>MEUM01000137.1:3485-16464 GCA_001771735.1 Caldifarciminota bacterium RBG_13_43_14
TAATAGGGTCACCGGGGCGGATATTAAGTTTTTCTTTTATATTGAAATTTTTAGCGACACCTACATCTATATACATATGCTCGATCTTGGGTAATTGCTTTCTTTCTTCTTCATTCAGCTCGTGGGGCGGTTTCATACCGATCACCCCCGGGATCAGATCACCCTTGCGGGTTTTGATCTTTACCCGCATACCGGGTAAATTCCCCATATACCAGCCGCCGATACTTAAAAATTTTATGAAACCGTCTTTAGTGATGTCTTTGACCATAAATCCGATCTCATCAAGATGAGCCGCGATCATTATGCGCGGCCGATCGCTCGTGCCAGTCTTTTCAGCGATAATACTGCCGATTCCATCCTTTTCGATCTTTAGTCCTTTGGGCAATTTGTCTTTAAAGATTAAACCAACATCCTCTTCAAATCCCGATATTCCAAATGCATCCGCCAATTCTTTCAATAATCCAATTCGATCCATCATACCTCCTTTATCCCAGTATACCGCGTTTGATGGAATTTTTTAAACATCAAGATTCTCAACATAACGGGCATTTTCTTCGATGAACTTGCGCCGCGGCTCAACCTCATCACCCATTAGTAATGAGAAGAGTTTACTTGCTTCAGCCGCATCTTCCATGGCTACTTTTTTAAGCATTCTTTTTTCCGGGTCCATGGTGGTTTGCCATAACTGTTGTGGATTCATTTCGCCTAATCCTTTGTAGCGCTGGACATCAAATTTTGTGTGGTCCTTTCCCTTTATCAGTTTCTGCAATTCATCATCCGAATACAGATATGATTCCTGACGGTTATGGCGAATGCGGTATAACGGCGGTTGGGCAATATATATAAAACCGGCATCGATTAACTCCTGCATGAAACGGAAAAAGAAAGTCAATAACAAAGTTCGGATATGAGCACCGTCAACATCCGCATCGGTCATAATAACGATCTTTTTATATCTCGTTTTGGATACATCGAAATCATCTTCGCCGATCCCGCAGCCGATCGCCGAAATGAGAGTTCGTATTTCAGTATTGCTGAGGATCTTGGTCAATCCGCTTTTTTCAACGTTAAGAATCTTACCACGAAGTGGCAATATTGCCTGGAATCGTCGATCACGGCCTTGCTTTGCACTGCCGCCAGCTGAATCACCTTCAACAACGAAGATTTCGGATTCATCCGGATTGGTTGATGAACAATCGGCAAGTTTCCCGGGTAATGTATCGCTATCGAGCAGCGATTTGCGCCTTGTTAATTCTCTAGCCTTGCGGGCGGCCATACGCGATTTTGCTGCACCCATGACCTTACCAATAATAATACTGGTGTAGCGGGGATTTTCCTCCATGAAACTGGAGAGTTTTTCATTCATCAGCGATTCGACCGCACCTTTGGCTTCGGCATTACCCAGTCGGGTCTTGGTTTGGCCTTCAAATTGAGGATTTTTAATCTTAATGGAAACGACCGCCGTAAGCCCTTCTCGCGTATCCTCCCCAGTGAATGCTAGATCATCCTTGAGTTGATTATGACGGCGGGCATAGTCGTTCAAGGTGCGGGTCAGGGCCGATTTGAATCCGACTAGATGGGTACCACCTTCGTGAGTGTTGATCGTATTGGCGAAAGTGAATATGTTTTCCAGATACGATTCATTATACTCCATTGCGATCTCAACATCTATATCATTTACCGTTTGAATAAAATGAATTGGCTTATGCAGTCGCTGACGACTGGAATCAAGGTATTTGATCATATCAACCAATCCACCAGTCGAAAGATAGCGTTCTTTTAGACCGGAATTGCGGTCCTCGAGATCGATCTTCAACCCTTGGTTGAGAAAAGATAGTTCACGTAAGCGCTGGCTGACAATTGTCTTGTTGAATTCTACCTTTGTGAAAATTTCTGTATCCGGTTTGAATATTATTTTGGTCCCGGTCCGAGTGTTTTTGCCGGTGATCTTGACCTTGTCATCGGGTATGCCCTGTTTATAACTTTGAAAAAAGATTTTTCCTTCGCGATAGACCTCAACCTTTAAGAACTCACAAAGTGCATTGACCGCCGAGACACCGACACCGTGCAAACCGCCGCTGATCCGGTATACCTTGTCATCGAATTTCCCTCCGGCATGGAGCATGGTCATAACGACTTCAAGGGCGGATTTTTTCTGAGTGGGGTGTAGGTCGGTCGGTATACCACGACCATTATCTTCTACTTCCACTATGTCCTTATCGATAATCACGTTAATATGATCACAGTGTCCGGCAAGGGCTTCATCGATGCCATTATCAACAACTTCAAAGATCAGATGATGCAGACCGCGTATGCTGATGTCGCCAATATACATCGCCGGCCGGCGGCGTACCGCTTCAAGTCCCTTTAATACCTGAATCTTGGAAGCATCGTAACGATCAGGATTAGGTGTTGTGGCTTCAGGCATTTCTTTTGGACCGGGTATCTTGTTTTTCTTTCCCATGACCACTCCTTTTTTCAATCGCCGAGAGGTTAATTATAAATTTTATATCTTTTATCGATGAATCATATTGCTTTATTTTTTTTAAAATATCGGATTTCATAATGAATAATTGATGCTGCCAGGCGGGCGAATCAACATCAACAAAAAGACATTGGAGATCGGTTGATATGGCCTTTGCATGACCGGCTATTTTTGGCCCGACTATATCCGACCACTTCTCTATTATCAGCCAGCATTTCATTCGGTCCTCAACGTTCAATCCTTTAATAACTTTGGGTAAGATTTTGTTAATTTTTCGCGGAAATTTCAAGGGAGCCTCGCTTAACATTGATAACCTGATGTGGTTGTTTCTGGAAATTATATGACGGCAGTCTGATGCTGGCATAAAATACCTGACCAGAGAGCATGGAGAAGATCTGGGCTTTTTTTGATTCATCAAGCTCGGCACCGACTTCATCCAGTAACAAAACCGGCCGGTGTCCGCTCTGTTCATAGAGCATTTCTGCTTCGCTGAGACGCAGTGCGATCGCAACCGCTCGTTCTTCACCTTCCGAGGCATAATTACGGCATGGTTTTTGATTTATTGTGATCAGAATATCATCACGATGCGGTCCGATCAATGTGTGGCCGAAAACGATCTCCCGGTTACGGTTGTGCTTTAGTGTTTTCTGATCGATATTCATTTCAGGCACCGAACTCTGGTATTCGATATCCAGCTGATATAGATCAAATTGATCGCCGAAAAAGCGTACTTTCTCTTTTATTTTTGGCAAAAATTGAGCCCGAATAGAATATATTTCATTGGCGATACTGATAAACTTTTCATCAAAGCTGTCGATCAAGCCATTATGATCATTATTCTTCATATCGATCAATAAACGGTTACGTTGCTGTATCGTACGCCGGTATTCAGATATCGTACTTAAATAGCTTGGTTTAAGTTGGGCGATCAACCAGTCCAGATAAGATCTCCTTTTAGCCGGGGCTCCCCGAATCAGCCATATATCGTCGATCGACAGTATTGTGATACCAACCCAGCCCAGGTACTCGCTAAGCCGGTGGATTTCATTACCGCCCAGGATTAATTTCTTTTGATCACTATCAAGATATATTGATGCTTCAGTGCCGTTCGATTGGGCATTGATTCTTAAGTACGTACGGTCAGAGGTGATCAGATTTTTTTCCTCACGGATACGGAACGATGAAGCACAGCCAACATAAAATATCGCTTCCAGTAAATTGGTTTTGCCGGCCCCATTGTCGCCAATAATGAAATTTAAACCGTCAACGCAATTTAGACTACCATCAGTTAAATTACGAAACCCTTGATAATTGATCTTTTTCAGCATTTTGGTTTAAAATTTTCCTGGTATATTATATGTGTAAATGCCCCAAAGTCAAGTAAAATAAAGAAAAATACAGGGATGGTGATTTTACTCGACCGTTAATACGGATTTTCGGTCGCTGGTTGAATATTGAAATATACTCTTATTTCACGGTTGCGGTTCAGGGATAGGCCGATGATCGGTATAAATTTGATATAGCCAAAACCGGCTTTAATTTCGGCTTTTAATTCAATGCCGGTTGACCAATAGAGTTCCTGATCCTGGTCGATTGCCGCATCAAAAAACACACTGCCAAAAAGATCTTCAATGTAAATATTTGGATTCCATAGCCCCTGTCGTATTGAAAATAATTTCTGATCAAGGGCATTATGTATTAGTAAGCCTTGATATGACCGCAGTTCATCATAGCCGCGTATCGGGATACGGGGCATATCTGGATTGT
The DNA here is from genome assembly GCA_001771735.1 of Caldifarciminota bacterium RBG_13_43_14. GTDB lineage: Bacteria > Hydrothermota > Tepidihabitantia > SM23-42 > SM23-42 > RBG-13-43-14. The sequence goes on from MEUM01000137.1 coordinate 7,738, forward strand.
CCGGGTCATTATGAAAATATGAAAGTAGATAAAATGAACGGGTGTTCGCTCTGAGCTTCAGTCCTGCGATCAACTGCTGGGCTGAACGGTCAATGTTTGAATACCAGGTTTGCCGTTCATAAGGCAGGCGCGCTTGAATGAAAAAATAATGGGGTGATTGATCAAAGCGCATATATATACTGGGCGCGAATTCTTTACGGTTGAAATCATCAAAGGAGCGGAAATCGATGAGAAAACCGAAATAATTGATGCCGGGCCGGAGCTGAATATGAAGTGGATATGAGAAAAAAAGTTTCACAAGATCCGGTGATGCATTGAAATTTACGCTCAGCGGCATAAATATATTGGATCGCCAATTCAGTTCATAATACAATGAATTATTATAGGTCAGCAATGCCGTATATATATTCTCGAGCATTGCATCGGCACCGAACATAAAAAATCCCGGCTGCCATGATGTTAGACCTTCATTCACCGGATATATTACGGGCACGCGTGCCGCTGGTTCAAGAGTTGCTAAAAGGTCCCAGAAATTTCCGGGACGAGTTTGGACCGGAGTTTGAACTGGCCGATCGACAATTATTTCTTTTTCATGAAAGGCAAAAGGCTGCGGTTGATAAGGGAGTCGATATAGGTCGAAACCCATTTCATTGAGTCCAGTAAAATAAAGCTGATTGTCGATAATCAGTGGCCAGTGGGCAAAATCATTGGTTATTCTGTACACGGTTTGATCAATTAGATTGAGCTCATAAGCATCATGCTGTCCCCGATAATTCGCAATGTATAAAATGGTTGATTCGTTCTTGAAATATAATTGGCCTTCATTCCAAGGGGTAATCATAATCGGTTCGATACGACCGGTGACTGTATCGATAAGGCATATATCGCTGTTTTCATAGGGCCGGGCAGCCACCGCGATCAGATATTTATCGTTCGCGATCAGCTCATAAATAAGAAAATCGGTTTCCATTATTTTTTCAGGCAAAATTTGACCGCGCCAGAGCTCAGAGCCAAAAGCGTGTTTGCGATCGCAGGCAAAAAGCAATCGGCTATTCGATTGCAAACAAAAGGCGCGAATGTCATGCTCGAGTATGAATTCCTTTTTATTGGTCAATAGATCGAAACAGTAAAGCCGTGAAGTATAGCCAAATCCCTGTATATAGCTGTTTGCTGCGCCACGTTTTATCTCACGCATCGTGTAATAGAGTTTGTTATCCAAGATACGCAGGGGGGTCGTGACCAATGAATTGGTTTTGAGAGTAATTTGTTCTTCAGCATTTCGAGTATCATATTTATTTATACGATGGCTTGCAAAGACATCGAATGGACCGGCTTTGAATAAGCTCTTTCGAGCATAGTGAATATCATGACCTCGCGCGATCATGGAACCGATATACCATCCGCGACTAGTAATTTGATGATCCTGGCGTTCAGGTTCAGATATATTGTCGGCTATTGCCTGTCGAAAATATCTATAAAGAGTCGGAAAATCTTTTCCGGTTCTTTTACGCATTGACATATCAATACCGAATACGGGTAATATAACGGTAAGTGGTGCCCAAAAATAATGGCCGTAAATCCGTAAATGGTCATTCAGGGAATTTTGACCGTAGGTTTCGATAAAATATTGGGTGAATTGACCGCCATATAGATATGATTGATCTACGGGAAAACGTAATGGTTCATTGCTTATTTCAATCAAACCGGGTAAAGATTTTGCTCTGGTCTTCATATAGCGGTCATAATATCCGTCATTAAGCCGGCCTTCATAAGGAGATATTTGCGATTCGCCATATACGGCGATACCTTCGATCCACCACATTGGTGCGTACATATTTGGCGAAAATATATTGCCAAAACAGGAATTTAGACCTCTGGTCAGACCAGAGGTTCTGGTCATGTGCAGAATGTGTATCAATTCGTGATAGGCTACGGCACGATGCCAGCTTTGCTGCAAGCTCATCAATTCAGTGATATTATCGGGATAAGTGAAGACCTGCATTTTACCCAGAAACGGATCGGCAATACCATTGCTGTAGGACCCAATATCTTCGACTACGACGTAAACTGGTCTGGCGTCATTGCCGGTCATTTCGCGCGCGGCATTACGATAATATTCGAGATTGATGAGAAATTCATTGGCTTCCCATTGATACCCCGGTTTATGAAAAATGGTGAAATTATCAGTTTTGATCACCTGCCAATCAAACCAAGCAAAAATGAGTAGGATCATTTTTTGCGGTAATCAGTTAACAGTTAACGGATAACAGTCATCAGCTTCTGCGAAACTGATGGGCGGGGATTTTTAATAGATCGCGATACTTGGAAACGGTGCGGCGGGAGATGATGATCCCATCGCGACTCAGTTTCTTGGCGATCTGGGTATCGGATAACGGTGCGGTTTTATCTTCATTTAAAATAATGTCTTTTATTTTATTGAAAATGATGCGTTTGTCAGTATCGGCGACCGCCGGTTTAAAAAAGAATTTCATCGAGTGGATTCCCCATGGCGATTCAAGGTATTTATTCGCCAGGGCACGCGAGATCGTCGATGGATTGACGTTCAGCTGACGGGCGAATTCGGTCATGGTCATCGGTTTGAGATAATCATATCCTACTCTGAAAAAATCTTTCTGAAATTCAAGTATCCCTTCAAGGATGCGGTTAAGAGTTTTGCGGCGCTGTTCGATTGCGATGATTAGATTTTGTGCCGACTGTAATTTGTGCTTAATAAAGGCCAACTCTTCTTTATTAACGCCGTTCGGATTCTTCAGGATCTCGCGGTACTGCCGTTTTATCCGTATTCGTTGGATGTATTCATCATTGAGATGGCCAATTAAATTGTTCTCGCGCCAGCGTACGATAAAATCGCATGATACATATTTTGATCTTGCATTACTACATCGCCAGCCAGGCTTGGGATCGAGCTTTAATATCATTTCTTTGGCCTTGAGCAGTTGTGTTTCGGTAATACTTAGTTTCTTCATAAGTTCGTCATTATGATTCGACTGAAGTTCCTTTAAATGATCGCGGACCAATTGGCACTCGACCGAATTTTCATCAAATCCAAGTTCGGCCAGCTGAATCATAAGCGGATCCCTTGGATCCTGCCAGGCGCAGCCAACCGGATCGAAACGCTGTATCTGCTTGATAATATTTTTTACCTGATCGATCGAATATTCTTTACCGGCGATCTCTTCAGGACCAGTCGCAAGATGTCCATCTTCATTGATGTTGACAATTACTAATTCGGCGATCTCAAGATCGATGCCCTCAAATTGGCTGCGAGCCTGGCGCAATAAAAGATCATACAGGCGTTCACCTTCGTCAGCGATATTATCAATCGGGTCCCGGTATTCGTCAAAATTAAAAGTAGTTTGCGCCGGCTCATCAGCGAATAGTTCAGCGATATCGAATTCATTTTCCTGTTCACGTTTTTCTTTTTCAGGTATTTCCTCTTCGCGGTCGTCAAAAACAGGTTCCTCAATATTTTCATTGTTAATTTCATCAGTGCTTGATTCTTCAAGCATAGGATTGGATTCGATCTCCTGGCGTAAATATACATCAAGTTCCAGGTTTGGCAGTTCGATCAAGCGTAAATAATAAACCAGCGTCGGCAGAAAAGTCTGCCTCAGTTCTGGTTGTTGCCGAAGTTCATTGCGTTTGCGGTACATGCTTACACCTATGAAATTATAGTAAATAACTAATCAATGTCAAGGTGATTACAGATAACTGATGACTGTTATCTGTTATTTAGGTATTTAGGAATTTGTGATTTTTGGACTTTTGTCAGTCGTCATTCTAAAACCAGAATATTTACCGGATCGGCGGTCAATTCACTACGTCCTGCGGTGAGCGCTGAAGCTGTGATAACATGATCCCCGGGCATGAGCTGCCAGTAATATGAAAAAGGATAATATGCAGTGCCCAATTTTTTTCCGTCGATGTACCAGGTAACTTCTTTGAGATCAAGGGTAGTTGCAATCTGCAGACGTAGTTTTTGATATTCATCCCTAAGTATCGGATCTATCTTATAGATGTCACCATTATCCGGGAACATGATACAAAAATTATTCTGGTTTGCCGGAGCTTGACTGAATTGCAGGTCCTTTGCCTTCCGGTGATCGATCCTGGCTAACGCATGATTACAATATTCTTTTGGTTCATTCCCCTTGATGAATAACTCAGTGATAATATTTTCACAATCATTACATGGTATTTCTCCGGATAGAGCACAGATATTTACGGGTATAACTGATTCAGGTATTGCCGGTCGGACCGGATAAAGGTTTCGGTGAAGAAATAGCATGATATCCCTGAATATTGGTGCAGCACCAGTAATGCCGGAAACCTTGTTCATCGGGCTGCCGTCAAAGTTACCGACCCAGACACCAACTATATAATTACTAGTGTAACCAACACACCAGTTATCACGATAATCCTTTGAAGTACCGGTCTTGACCGAACAGAAAAAAGGCATGTTAAGCGGGCTGAATTCGCCAAAAGCTGGACTGCGAGCATTATTATCATTCAGTATATCCCCGATTATATAAGCTACAGCTGGTCTAAAGATCCGTACTCGTTTTCGGTCCAGCATAATTCTCTCACCGTTAATTGAGCCGATAAAATTGACTGATCGATAATATCCATTACTGGCAAAAATACTGAAGGCACGAGTCAATTCAAATAATGTGACCTCACCGTTTCCTAATGTAAGACCGAGCCCATAATGAACCGGGGTTTGAGTGAGGCTATTGAACCCGCTGTGCCTTAAACAGCGCCATAATTCATCAATGCCTATTTTTTCAAGAACCTTTACCGCCGGAATATTGTAAGAACAAGCCAATGCGGTACGCAATCTTACCAGCCCGTGGAATTTCTCGTCATAATTACGCGGCTGATAATCACCACTGGCCGTTGCCTCATAGGTTGGCAGGTCCGGGATCAGGTCCGCCGGCGTGGTTCCGTTTTCGATCGCGATCGCATAGGTGAAAGGTTTTATTGCCGAACCGGGCTGGCGTAATGATTGTGCCCCATCGACTTCTCCACAAACTGGTTCGAAAAAATCATTGGATCCGACATAGGCACGTAATTCAAGAGCGTTAAGCTCCAGGACAATAGCTGCAGCATTTGTCACGTTTGCATCTTCAAGACGGCGCAAGTTGTTATCAATAATCTTTTCGATCGCGGTCTGTATTTCTGGATCAATCGTTGTGCTGATCTGAAAAACATTGTGACCTATGCGATCGATATTCTTACGTACGTATTCGCAAAAATGCGGGGCAGTAAAATTTTTCTCTTTGGGAACGATCTGCAGCGGTTGCTCGAGTGCTTCAGCCAGGCAGACCGAATCGATACAGCCGGCGTTTTGCATTCGGTTCAGTAAATTTTTTTGAGCCCGTACCGCACGTTCTGGATAATGATATGGATTGTAGGATGACGGGGCGCGGGGTAATATCGCGAGCAGGGCCGCTTCATTGCAGGTCAGATCACGGGCTGGTTTACGAAAGTACATTTGTGAGGCAGCTTCGACCCCATGGGCGAGGTTGCCATAGGGTGCAGAATTCAAATATAATTCAAGGATCTCCAGTTTACATAGTTTCAACTCAAGGATCAGGGCAAAAATCGCTTCACGGAATTTCGAAAAAACGTCGCGAGATGGTGAATTTAAAAGATTTCGGACAAGCTGCTGCGTTATTGTTGAAGCTCCGGATACTACTTGTTGATTGAGCATATTCTGTATGGCCGATCGGATGATCGCGAGTACGTCAATCCCATTATGGGCAAAAAAACGTTTATCCTCGCTGGCAAGGGAGGCCATGATCAAATACGGCGAGATGCTGTCAAGGGTACAATAATGACTTATGTAGTCTTTATCCGAGAGTATTTCTCGAAGCACCGATCCGTGATGATCTAGGATCTGCAATGACCGGTGAACCGGGCGGTGGAGAAAATCATGACGGGTTGGGAGAATAAAAGGCATTGCCAATAATGCGCCAGTTACAATGATCAAAGCTATATGAATTTTTCGGCGCATAGAAAATTATATGGTCGTTTTAATGATTGTCAACCGGTCGGAGACCGGAACATGATGCGTTTGAGCACCAGAGTGGCATATGAGCCCGGCGGCAATATGAATTGTACGCCCATTTTAAACCGATCCGGATATTTATCATCGGGTTCTGGTTCATCATGAAACAGTTCGTCGACCGAAAACATAGCTGGCCGCATGAAGGTTTTAAATTGAACTTCACGAAATCTCATTTTCTGAAGGGCAAAATCCTTCTGTTCAACACCTTCCTGTATCAATATTTTTCGTATATACTCACCAGACATATCGTCAAGACTGGTTTTATGATTGAGCATGGGTATTTTTATTTCATTCAATCGACAGTTCTTTGGTAGATTTGTGCAAAAAGTCATTATCCCGAGTCCGTAGTTTATGACGAATTTTTCTGGGCATTTATCTTCGATCATCGCGCGTAAGGTTTCATTGAATAAATATGACTGATAGGCGAGCAGAAATAAGTTTAAAAGCTCGCGATCGATACGCTTGAATGCTGATCTGATATCCTTAGGATTTTCGATCAAGGAAAGTATCAAGAGCCGATAAATGCGCGGTGCGAATTCATAACATTTATTCCATGATCCCCAGTTATCCTGGCAATATTTTTTGAACGTTTTTACCGGTTTGCTGTCTTCGGGATGCGGGTAGCATAATAACAACTTGAGTGCCCCCTGATAATGACCCTTTACGAGCAGTTTTGCGATGAATCCCTGCTTATGCCGGGCTGAACCGAAGCGCTGGTCGTCAAAATAATTCGGCATGCCGGATCGGCGAATTTCGGTAAGATTTTTCTTGATCATTTCAATATTTCCCTGATCAAGGTCCCGGATCATGATCTTGAAAGAGTTGCCGCGCAGATGGGAAGTTCTCAGGGGAGTGTTGATTTTACCGACCGGTTCAAGTGACAAGTTCTTAACGAACAGCGGTTTGAATATGCTGCCATTATAGGATAGATATTGTATTGACATTGAATAGCGGTCCTTGAGACCGGCACGAGAAAAGAATTCTTTCTGAAGTTTCAACTCACGGGCAACATAGTCGATCGCATCCAGCGTATTCCAATAGCGTTTGGTGAGCTTGAGTAGTGTGTATTTACCGGTCCGTGTTATCGGTAAATCAAGTAATTCCTCGACGATGAAGTCTTCCGGTTGTACTTTTATTTTCATTAGAAATCAGGCAGCGGTAAAATATAAAAAATCTTTGGCTCTTAAGAACGGAACAGGTCTTCAATTTCCCGTTGACTTACCGGACCGACCGCCGCGATCACATATTTGTTAAGGTCCAAATATTTGTGGTTAAGATCATTTACTTCGGTAGCCTTAACACATTTGATGTTAGTAATTATCTTGGTGATAGGGGTGACCGTATTTAAGTAGGTCATTTCCCGTCCCATTCGCAGCATGCGGTTGGTTGAACTCTCAAAGCTCAATAACAGATTACCGGAAAGATATGTCTTAGCTAATTCGATCTCATCCTTGGTAAATCCAGTATTGTTTATTTTTCTTATGATTTCTTTAACCTGCTCAGCGACTTTGCGGAGATTTTTTTTGTCGCAGGTAAAATAAAATCCGGTTATTCCGCAATCAGAATAAAGATCGATAAAACTCTGAACATTGTATACCAGGCCGTGGCGTTCGCGTAAACCCTGAAAAAGGCGGGACGACATTCCACCACCGAAGGCCATGTTCAAAAGCGAAAGACGGTAGCGCTGCGGTGATAAAAAATCGACTCCAGTGCTTCCAAGTACGACATGCACCTGAGCCGATTCTTTTTTGCGGTGGACTTTTACCTGACCGTAACGACCGGTTGGCGCAAGGCGCTTTCTTTTTTCAAGAACATGGCGGCTGAAGGTTTTCTTTGTTAATCTGTAGACCTCTTTATAATTGAAATCGCCGCTGAGGGCAATGACGATCGGTTGTTGCTTAAGTCTTTTATAATAGAATTTTGTCCTGGCTGCATCGTAACTGCTTACCGATTTTACCGTACCCGCGATCGGTCGGGCCATAGGATGATTGCCGTAAAGGGCACGAAAGAAAATATCGAAAACATAATCAGCCGGATCTTCGATATTCGTCTTTATTTCCTCAAGGATCACCGATTTTTCTTTTTTCAGTTCCTTGGGTGCGATGCGGGATTCAAAAAGCAGTTCAGCGATCAGATCAAAAATGCGGGTGAAATGCTCGGAAAGGAATTTGGTTACAATAATAAGGTTTTCCTTGGTTGTATAGGCATCAAAAGAACCGCCAAGACCTTCGATCAGTTTTACGATATCAAGGGATGAACGATTAGTCGTACCCTTGAAGAGCATATGTTCAAGCAGATGAACCATGCCGTTATCGTAGGTCGATTCGTCACGGGAGCCGAAATTGATAAAAAAACCAAGTGAGAAGGAAAAAAAACGGGCCAGGTGTTCGGTGACGAGGGTAACACCGGGCGCGATTGATGCGATATTGGTTTTATTGGCTTCGGGCGAGATTGATTCTACCCTGGTCATCGATTTCGTATACTTTAACGGCTATTTCATCGCCGATCTTTACTACATCCTCGACCCGACGAACTCTTTGATGGGATAGTTTTGAAATATGAAGAAGACCTTCTTTCCCGGGCAGAATCTCAACAAAGGCTCCGAAATTCATTATCCTTTTTACTTTGCCATTATA
>MEUM01000138.1:0-95 GCA_001771735.1 Caldifarciminota bacterium RBG_13_43_14
AAACTGGGTAAACAATATTTAATATACAATAATTAAATTCCAAACGTTTTAAAATTGGAATTTGATATTTAGGATTTAGAATTTCGAAATTAGTG
>MEUM01000138.1:197-8905 GCA_001771735.1 Caldifarciminota bacterium RBG_13_43_14
TACGATTGAGACCGCAGCTGCTAATTTGAGCTGGACCTGGGTATATGGAATGCCGGCTGGTGATGGCGTTATCATCGAACGCAGCCTTGGCAATAACTATGATTCATTGGATTATGAAGCACCGATCGAATCCCTAATGACCTATACCGATATCTCAGATACTTTAGGTGCCGACATGGCGGTTTCTTACCGTCTGTCGCTTCTGACCGGAAAGGCAGTACAATACTTTGATACGGTGGATTTTACCCTGCCATCCGGACAGGAAATATACTCACCCGATACAGAATTTGTGTACATCCCCAATGATACCTTGCTTATTAGCTTTAAAAAAATCGCCGATTATGACACCACCAATATTGAATTATATAAAACAACCTATGTAATACCGGATACTGTACTTGCCCTGCCGATTGAAGATATTCTCAATCTGATGGTATCACCAGTCTGGAGTCAAACCATTGCTGATACTTTTTTTCTATTACCGGCGGACACATTATTGATTGATACTAATTCAGTGTATGTCTTGAAGATCAGTTCGTCCAAGAATCCGACGCTTCAATATATAACTGACACATCAATCGGATTAATCGTATTTAAACGCATAATTAATTAATGACCAAAGCCGATCTCGACGTTCTCCTGGAAGAATTAGTATTGCGCGAAGGATCGGATCTTCATTTACGCTTTGGTGAACCACCAATGATGCGGGTTACCGGCAGTCTGCAAAAAATGGAGACAAGTCCTCTTGATGACAATAATCTGAAAGAACTTATTTACGGCCTAATGAACGGACAACAGCAAGCTCAGTTCGAAGCGGAGCATGAATTCGATATGGCTTATGAAATATCAGGAGTAGCGCGTTTTCGGGTGAACGTTTTCAGACAGATGCGACATATCGCGGCGGTGATGAGGATCATACCTTTGAAAATCAAATCGCTTGAGGAATGGGGATTTCCGGCGGTTTTCAAAAAGATCGCATTGCTTCCCCGAGGATTGGTGCTGGTCACCGGGCCTACCGGCAGCGGCAAATCGACGACCCTGGCTTCGATCATAGAACATATTAATCAGACTCAGCGTAAACATATTATTACGATCGAGGACCCGATCGAATTTCTTCATCGCGACAAAAATTCAATCATCGAACAACGGGAAAACGGAATTGATACGCATTCATATTCGGAAGCTTTACGGCGTATAATCAGACAGAATCCGGATATCATTTTAGTCGGTGAAATGCGCGATCTGGATACGATCGCCCAAACTATTACGGCCGCCGAAACTGGTCATTTAGTATTCTCGACGCTACATACAATCGACGCAGTTCAAACCATTGACCGAATCATTGATGTTTTCCCGCCAGCGCAGCAACAACAGATAAGATTACAGTTATCAACAACGTTACAGGCAGTGATAACCGAGACTTTGCTGCGTCGAAAAGACGGTCCGGGAAGGGTAGCTGCATTCGAGATTATGGTCTGCACCCCGGCGATACGAAGTGCGATCCGTGAGGCCAAAACTCCACAGGTTTATACCTCAATTCAAACTGGATCGAGGATGGGCATGATTCAAATGGATCAATATCTAAGGAACCTGCTGAATCAAGGAATTATCGAGTACGAAGAGGCGCTTACCCATTGTACCAATCCTGATGAATTTGAAAAGCGAGCCCACACATGATCAAAATTACCGAGCTTCTTAAAGCCCAGATCCAGTACCATGCTTCCGATTTGATACTCAAAGTGAATTCTCCACCGATCATGAGAATCGATGGAGAACTGAAAAACATCGACCTGCCAGCTATAACCCAGGTGGATCTTGAGTCTGGGATAGTTGAAATTTTGAGCAAAATTCAGATAGCCGAATATCGAAAAAATTATGAAATAGATTTTTCCTATGAAACACCTGATGGATTCAGGTTCAGGGTAAATCTATTCAGACAAAAGGGGAATATGGGCGGTGTAGCAAGACTCATCCCCAGAATGATCCCGTCGATCGATATTATCGGTCTACCAAATGCGCTCAAAGAGATGGCAATGAGACCACGAGGACTGATCGTGGTAACCGGACCTTCAGGTTGTGGCAAATCAACAACCCAGGCTGCGGTTATCGATTACCGTAATGAAAATGATACCTGTCACATCGTTACGGTCGAGGATCCGGTCGAATTCATTCATGAAAACAAAAAAGCATTGGTCACCCAACGGGAAGTCGGTCATGACACACATTCATTCGCAAACGCACTAAAGTTCGTACTACGCCAGGATCCGGATGTGATCCTGATCGGCGAAATGCGTGATCTGGAAACGATCAAGCTAGCGATCACTGCGGCTGAAACCGGCCACTTAGTGGTTACAACTCTTCATACGTCAGAAGCCGTTACAACGATCGATCGTATTGTCGATGTTTTTCCTCCCCATCAACAAAATCAGATCCGCATGCAGATATCTCTTAATCTGCTTGGGATAGTATCGCAGAACCTCTTAAAACGTGCCGATGGGAAAGGACGAATTGCTGCTTATGAAATACTGATCGCGATCCCGGCGGTTCGTAATCTGATACGTGAAGGAAAAACCTATCAAATAAGTTCGATCTTGCAGACTTCCCAGCAGCTCGGAATGATATCTTTTGATGCCTGTCTTGCCAATATGGTCAGGAAAAAATTAATCAATCGGGAAGAAGCTGAACTGAAAGCTCTGAATCCCGATACATTCCATCGAGAAATGGAACAAATCGCTGGTAACTTGTAATATTGATCCAAAGAAGATTGAATTTAGACAGCTCGGTACAATACATTAAGGGCATAGGTCCAAAACGCGCCTTCTTATTAAAAAAGATCGATGTCAACCAGGTCAAAGATCTTGTCTTTCTCGTCCCACGCCGCTATGTAGATTATACAAAAATAGTAAAGATCGGTGAGCTACGAATAAATGATGAAGCCACGGTTACCGGTACGATCAGAACCGTTGAAAAACACAGAACACGCACCAGTGGGAGCATTATTCGTCTGCTCCTTGATGATGGTTCGGGAACGATCGGCATAAAATGGTTCAACCGTCCGGACCTCAATAAGAAATTCAATGCCGGTCAACAACTATTGATATCTGGGAAAGTAACCTTTTATCATGGCCGGCAATTCGTTAATCCGCTGTACGAGATCCTCACGAACAACGATCAGCAAGGCCAGAGTCACTTCAATATTATCCCTATATACCCTTTGACCGAAGGATTGGGCATCTGGGAAATAAGACGCGCAGTTCGCAGAGCTCTGGAGGACTGCGATCAAGAGATCCAAGAAACAATTCCTGATTCAATACTTGTTCGGCATCGATTACCAGCGCTTAAGGCAGCATTGTGGAACGTTCATTTCCCTGAGTCTTTGGATCAAGCCGAGCTTGCGCGCCAGCGGCTTGTTTTTGACGAATTCTTTTATTTTGAACTGGTTCTGGCAATTAGGCGCAGCCAGAGTCAAAAGAATGACGGAATATCGATGAGGGAAAAAGGCACGCTTACCAAGGAGTATCTTCGCTATTTACCTTTTCAACTCACCCATGGTCAATTAAGGGCAATTGAAGATATCGTCGCGGATATGGCAAAACCCAGCCCCATGAATCGATTACTTCAGGGCGATGTTGGATCCGGAAAAACTGTTATTGCTATTTACGCAATGCTTGTTGCACTGGAAAATAGATATCAAGCAGCGCTTATGGCCCCAACTGAGATCCTTGCCGAGCAACACTATTTAGTGATCAGCGAATTACTTGGCCGGCTTGGTATCGCACCGGTACTTCTAACCAGCAGTATCCCCGCCAGCGAGCGCAATATAAATATCAATAACATAGCTCAAGGAAAAGTAAATTTCGTCATTGGAACGCATGCCCTGATTGAGGAAAGAATCATGTTTAAGAACCTTGGTCTTGCAGTTGTTGACGAGCAACATCGTTTTGGTGTAATGCAAAGGGCAGCGATCGTGAACAAAGGTATCAACCCCGATTTTTTGGTAATGTCGGCAACGCCGATTCCAAGGACATTAGCTCTTACCTTATACGGTGATCTCGATATCACAACGCTTCGGGAAAAACCTCCTTGCCGGACAAAAGTATACACAAAAATAGTAAAAACTGGCGAACGAAATGATATTCTGGGTTTTATAAGACAAGAACTCAAAAAAGGAAGACAAGCTTTTGTTATTTGCCCGGTTATCGAAAAAACAGAAAAAATGATGTTGAAATCCGTAAACGAAGCTTATAAGGAGATCGCTGATCATTTTCCGGAATTCAGCATTGATCTGGTCCATGGACGGGTAGCATCCGACAAAAAAGCTGATATAATGAACCGGTTCCGGAAAGGAGATATCAATATATTAGTTGCGACAACGGTTATTGAAGTTGGTGTTGATATTCCCAATGCAACTATGATGTTGATCGAGCACCCAGAACGGTTCGGTCTTGCTCAGTTGCATCAACTCCGGGGGCGCATTGGGAGGGGTTCCGAAAGATCATATTGTTTTCTATTTCTTGATCGATTCATTGCATCAGAGACCTATGAACGCATAAGTTATTTCGAAAAAACCGATGACGGGTTTATGCTCGCACAAAAAGACATGAAATTGCGTGGTCCTGGAGAGATCCTTGGTAAAAAACAACATGGATTGCCTGATATTAAGATCGGCGATCTTGAATTAGACCAAAAATTATTATTTATGGCACGTGACGATGCTTTTCAGATTATTACCAATGATCCAGACCTAAACTTTGTTGAGAATAAAATCGTAAAAGAACAATTGCAGAAAATGAAAGAAATTGCGGAATTGTTGAGAATAGGATGAGGAGGTATTATGGTCATTAAAATAATCAAATACTTTTGCATAATATTTACGATAATAATAAGTATGATTACATGCGCACGCATCCCTTCACATACCGGGAAAAGTCGCCAGATTATCGTTCTTTCGTGCGAACCGGATTCCCAGTTGATCGAATCAAACATACAAATTTTCCAGTATCTGCCCCAGGAAGAGGCACTGTTCAGTTATCTTTGCTTGTCGGATACAGCAATTAAAGCCTTTAAGAAAAATCATGCCATTTTCTTATATGGCTCTTTGGAGGATGAATTCATTGATCTGCTGCTCGATGATGAAGCGGCCAGGACAACGCGCATTGATACCGCGGCCCTTTTCCAGTTAAATGATGTATGGACAAAAGATCAAAAGGTTGTTGTCCTAGCAACATCTGAACCTGTTTATGTAAGTTATGCGATCAAGAAATTTGGAAACGTGATAGTCAAGATCTTTGAGGAGCATTATTACGAAACAGTAAAACGGACGTATTATCGTGGTGTTATCGATAAAAGCACAAGTAAATCGTTAGGTAAGTATGGAATAAAATTGGTTTTGAATAAAGGATGGTTGATCGATTCAACTTATGCTGATCAACGATTTGTTTTCGTACATACTCATTTTCCTGATCGTAGTATTTTCTTTTATAAAATGCCTTACATTGAGAACTTATCTCCCAACTTAGCAATAGATATCAGGAACGACTTGACCCGGAAATATTATAACGGTGACTACGTATTAAAAGACCTAAATCATGTAGATCCGATCGAATTTAAGGGTCTAAAAGGTATTCGAATAAAAGGCGTATGGCAAAACGATTCTCTGGTTGCAGGTGGTCCTTTTATTTCCTATTTTTTCCACAAAAACGATTCTCTCTATATTATCGATGCTATGCTATTTAATCCGGGAGAGAGAAAAAGTGACTATTATACTATCCTGGAAGTTATTTTGAATTCCTTCGCTCTGCAATGATATTTAAAAACTTTGAATTTTCGATATCGGTCAATGTCATCACCGTAATAGGTTAAAGTCTTGACATGAAAGCAAAATTAGTTAATATTAAAGTGTATATAGTTCCGGAATAATTGGAGGAATGTATGGCTGAACGAGATTTTGCCGAGATCGCGCGACTTAGTGAAAAATACTCAAAAGATCCAAAATCCCGTATGTTCGTTCAACTTGCTGATGCATATCGAAAGAACGGCATGATGGACGAAGCACTGGATATACTCAATAAAGGACTCCAGTATCATCCAGACTATGCTCTGGGGTATTTGATCTTGGGTAAATGTTATTTTGACCAGCGAAAATATGAACAAGCAAAAGACGCTTATGAAACCACTCTCAAACATGACCCGCAGAATATCGTCGCCTTACGTATGATCGCACAGATCTGTGAAAGTCTAAGAGACGAACCGGGACAGATGTCGGCGTATAAGGAGATACTAACCCTTGATCCTTTCGATGCATCGGCAAAAGAGAAACTCATCCATCTTGAGACAATACGGACAAAGGAACCGCTGTATACGATAAGCATTGCCCAAGAATATGAAAAACAGGGAGATCTTATCAAAGCACTTGATACCTATGAACACCTTTCATTCAATGATCCAAGCGATCTTCTCCTCAAAGAAAAGGTCAAGTTTATAAAATCGAAATTATCAACCGATGCAAGACAGGCGGAAGAACACAAGATCGAAGAATTACAAGTCGAAACTTTCTTCCGACCCGACGAGATCGACCTTACTCCTCCCGAAGTCACCGAACCGCCACTGGGGCCAACTGAAACCATACAAGCGTCCGAATTGCTCGAACCTGCACCCTCTACCCCATCGGTTGATGATGATTTCGGAGTGATCGAACTAAAAGAAATTAGTGAGGTGATTGCAACACCGGAAAGTGATACATCGGACATAAAGACCATCAGTACTGATGATGATCAAAGTCTCGACATAATGCAACCGGTTGAAACTCAAGCAATGGAAGGAACAATTCAAAATATCGATATCATCACACCAACTGAAGAAATTATACCAGAAACCCAGATAACGGAGGAAACGCAGCCCGAAGAAACTATTGTAAGTGGGGATTTGCTAGAACCCGTGATCGAATCTGAAGATACCCAACCCATTGAACTAAACGAATCGACGACAAGCCAAAACGAAGTGCCGGAACCAGCCGAAGAATTGTCAATCCTTAAACCGGTTGACACTGATCAACCTATAGAAACACCAATAACCGATCAGCCACCGGTGGCTGAAGACATAACACCGACTGTATCCGAGCAGGTTCCTGAGACTCCGTCTGAAGAACCTCCATCTGAAATGACCAAGGAGGAATTACCTCCTGAACCGGCGGGATCAGATAAACCTGCCGAATCACAAGAAAAGGATGAATCAGCGAGTAGACCAAAAGAAGAAGATTTCAGAAGTTTTCAAGATTGGCTATCGGGATTACTCAAATGAGAATCAAAGAAATTGAAAAAATTCTAAAATTGATCGAAAATAGTGTTGTCAACGAGATAGAGATATGTGATTTTTGGGGAAGACGGGTCCGGGTCTCAAAGAACGCAGCGGTCTGTAATCCAAATCAGACTGCCTCGGCACCAATTACAAAAATTCCCGAAACTAAAACCGACCCCGTTAGTATTGAAGCAAAACCAGCCGCCTCGAAAAACAATTTCGTTCCGATTAAGTCCCCAATCGTAGGGACATTCTATCGCGCATCAGCACCTGATGCTCCCCCCTATGTCGAGGTTGGAGACATCGTTAAACCAGGCCAGGCCGTCTGTATCATTGAAGCGATGAAACTTATGAATGAAATCGAAGCTGATATTGCTGGAAGGATCATTGAAGTACTGGTCAAAAACGAATCTCCGGTTGAATATAATCAGGAATTATTTTTAATTGAACCTTTAAAATAGCAAGGATTAATAAATGGAACTAAAAACCCTTCTGGAAAAAATGCAAAAACTTAATGCGTCTGACCTGCATCTCAAGGCTGGTTCAACGCCGGTTTTCAGGGTCAACGGTAAACTCGTTGCCGATAAGGGAGAATCTCTAACTCCGGAAAGTTTAAAGACCATGGCCTATCAGATCATGACACCTACTCAACAAACGACATTTGAACGCATGAAAGAAATGGACTTTGCGATCAGTGTACGAGGTATCGGTCGGTTCCGAGTCAATGTTTTCTTACAGCGCGGAAGCGTAGCGATCGCAATGCGCGCGATCCCGTTTTCCGTTAAGCGTATCGAGGAATTGAACTTACCGATCGCTCTTAAAGACCTATGCCTAAGACCGCGTGGATTGATTTTATGTACTGGCACAACGGGAAGTGGTAAATCAACAACCCTCGCCGCGATGATCGAGCATATAAATGAAAGTGTTGCCAAACACATTATTACGATCGAAGATCCGATTGAATACCTTTTTCGGGACAATCTATCAATTATCTGTCAGCGTGAGGTCTTAATGGACACAACTTCATTTGCGATCGCATTGCGACATATTCTGCGCCAAGACCCAGATGTGATACTTATTGGTGAAATCCGGGACCGGGAAACCATGGATGTCGCTTTAAAAGCAGCTGATACTGGGCATCTTGTACTATCAACCTTACATACGTTGAATGCCACTGAGACGGTTAACCGCATTATTTCATTTTATCCTCCTCATCAGCATCAACATATTCGTGTGCTGCTTGCGACGACCCTGGCTGGAGTTGTGTCGCTGCGTCTTCTGGCACGGGTTGACGGAAAAGGGCGTATTCCGGCAGTCGAAGTCCTCTTGTCGACACCAACGATAAAGGAATATCTTCTTGATCCGATCAAAACAATGTTAGTCCAGTCAGCGATCGAAGAAGGTTATGGGCA
>MEUM01000138.1:8978-9201 GCA_001771735.1 Caldifarciminota bacterium RBG_13_43_14
GTCCAGGCAGTAACCAATCCGGATGAATTTAAGCTACGGCTTGTCGGTATCGAAGCAACCGCCGAACGCGGCTGGGGTTCTTTCGAGAAAAAATAGAACCAGAGCTAAATACAAAATTCCGGTGTTTTTCCTTGGTAAAAGCGATCTATATAAATGAAATTTAATAAAATTTTGATCGCCAATCGCGGTGAAATCGCGATCCGGATAATAAGGGCTGCAAAAG
>MEUM01000138.1:9266-15427 GCA_001771735.1 Caldifarciminota bacterium RBG_13_43_14
GCCGATGAGGCCGTATGTATCGGTCCGGCGCCGAGCAAAAACAGCTACCTCAATATCACCCAGATCATCAGTGCGGCCGAAGTAACCGGAGCGAAGGCGATTCATCCCGGCTATGGTTTTCTAGCCGAAAATCCTGAATTTGCTGAAATATGCGAGTCCTGCGGCATTATCTTCATCGGACCTAAAGCTGATCATATAAGACTGATGGGGGATAAAATAAAGGCAAAACAGACGATGGCCAAAGCCGGCATTAAAGGCATCCCCGGGAGTACTGGAGCGATATCAGGTTTAAAAGATGCTAAGAAACTGGCAAACGATATTAAATACCCGGTAATTCTAAAAGCAGCTTCAGGCGGGGGCGGTAAGGGCATGCGAATCGCCAGAAATGATGAGGAGCTCGAAACCGGATTCCGTATTGCACAAGCTGAGGCAAAGGCGGCCTTCAATGACAGTCGTCTCTATGTAGAAAAATTCATTACTCAACCAAGACACATTGAAGTACAAATACTTGGTGATGAAAATGGCAATGTCATCGCGCTTGGTGAACGGGAATGTTCTATTCAGCGCCGACATCAAAAACTGATCGAAGAAGCACCATCGCCGGGAGTTGATGACAATATCCGTGCTAATCTGCTTACAATAGCAATCAACGCGGTTCAGAATATAAAATACCAATCAGTTGGAACGATCGAATTTTTAATGGATAGGAATAAGAATTTCTATTTTATGGAAATGAACACACGCATTCAGGTTGAGCATCCGGTCACTGAAATGGTAACAGGCGTTGATATCTTAAAAGAACAGATAAAAATCGCACAAGGCGAAAAACTGTCGATCAAACAAGATGATATTAAGATCGTGGGCCATGCGATCGAATGCCGGATAAATGCTGAAGACCCGGATAATAAATTTGTACCGATGCCGGGTAGAGTAAATTTCTTTCATATGCCCCAGGGATTGGGTATACGCTTTGACACCCATATATTTGCCGGTTATGTCTTCCCATCCGCATACGATTCATTGATCGGTAAATTAATTACCTATGGAAAAACTCGTGAAGAAGCGATTGCCCGCATGAAACGTGCCCTGGAAGAACTCGTAATCGAAGGCTTAAAAACAACCATAAAATTTCATCAAAAAGTTATGACCAATGAGAAATTTATTAAAGGAGATATATCAACTCACTTTATAGAAGAAATGATGTAGATACGCTAATCGCTACACGCTAAGCGCTAATCGGCATAAAACCGTAGTCCTGATGTTTGGAAGTTTCTATGTTGTTTTTTATCCCCGATTAGCGAGTACCGTTTACTGAGTACCGTCTTTTTTCCTTGACACCAACCACGATCTGGATATAATGAATTTTTAGAATGCAAAACGCACTCCTCATACTCGAGGATGGAACGATAATCAAAGGCAAAACAACAAGTACATCCCGTTCGGTGATATACGGCGAAGTTGTTTTTAATACTTCAATGACCGGATATGTAGAAGCATTTTCCGATCCCTCATACGCCGGACAGATCCTGATAATGACATATCCATTGATCGGCAATTATGGCCTACAACGTCGTCATTATGAATCATCGAAAATACAAATACGTGGTCTTGTAGTCAAAGAACTATGCCAACTTTCCTATCGCAACAAGAGATTGCAATCAACGTTAAACGAAGAAAATATCCCTTTCCTCTTTGATGTCGATACCCGCGCATTAACTTTGCGGATCAGGGAGAACGGAACCATGAAAGGCTTTCTTTTAACCAACCCATTATCGAGGATATCAATAGAAAGGAAGGTCGCTGAATTGAAAGTTCGCGCTCATCCCGACAGTGAAAATCTTGTCGCCCGAGTATCAACTAAAAAACCACGGTTCTTGCTAAATCGGAAAAAAACAAAGGTCGTGTTGATGGATTTTGGAGTGAAATCGAGTATTATTAGAAACCTATCCAGGTTCGCATCAATAGTAGTTGTCCCTTATAATACCGATATAAAGACAATAATCAAATATAAACCTCATGCCATCGTGCTTTCTAATGGCCCAGGGGACCCTGAACACCCTAAATTGAAAGCAACCAGCATACGGACCATCGCCAATCTATTTGGACTTTATCCTATTTTTGGCATATGTCTTGGTCATCAATTATTGAGCGTAGCCCTCGGTTTGAAGACCTATAAACTAAAATTTGGACATCGAGGCAGTAATCATGCGGTAAAAAACACACTTACGGGAAGAATCTATATAACATCCCAAAATCACGGTTATGCGGTTCGGCCCGAAGTAAACAATGGTACAGAAGTGGAATGGCTAAATGTTAACGATAGTACAGTTGAGGGTATTCGTAATGTGAAACTCGGCATCTATTCAGTGCAGTTCCACCCAGAAGCAGCACCAGGACCATACGATACAACTTTTCTCTTCAAAGAATTCGTTCATCGAGTCCAATGCCAAAAAGAAAAGACATAAAGAAACTGGTAATCATTGGGTCCGGACCGATCGTAATCGGGCAGGGCGCCGAGTTTGACTTCTCTGGATCACAAGCAAGCCGCGCGTTACGTGAAGAAGGATACCAGACAGTTATCATCAACTCGAACCCGGCAACAATACAGACTGATCTAGATTCAGCTGATATCGTTTATATAGAGCCCCTCGAGATGAATACTGTCGCTCATATACTCAAGAGAGAAAAGCCGGATGGACTCCTCCCCGGTTTCGGTGGACAGACAGCACTAAATCTAGCATGTCAGCTGGCTAAGAACAAATACCTGAAAAAGCTTGGTGTGGAACTGCTCGGGTCAACGTATGAGACCATAGAAATGGCGGAGAACCGTGAAGCATTCAGACAGCTGATGAACCGCATCAAGGAACCGATTCCGATAAGCTTCGCCTGCAGTAATTTCGATGAAATCCAATATGCTTTGAATAAAATAAAATACCCGGTTCTAGTACGTCCGGCTTACACACTGGGTGGATCAGGGAGTGGCGTAGCAAATTCATGGTCTGAATTGCAGGAGATCGCTGGTGCTGGACTCAGGCAATCACCCATAAATCAAATCTTGATTGAAGAAAATCTGTTGGGCTGGAAAGAATTTGAATATGAGGTCATGAGGGATAGCAATGATAACTGCATTACTATCTGCAGTATGGAAAATATCAATCCAATGGGAATCCACACCGGCGAAAGTATAGTAGTAGCACCTGCGCAAACGCTTACTGATCGAGAGAATCAAATGCTCCGTTCGATTAGCTTGAAGATCATTCGAGCCCTCAAGATATGCGGCGGCTGTAATATCCAATTTGCCGTACATCCTCATCGCTGGCAGTACCGAGTAATTGAAGTAAACCCGCGCGTCTCGCGCTCCTCCGCACTGGCATCAAAAGCTACTGGTTATCCGATCGCACGGGTTAGTGCTAAGATCGCAGTCGGTATGACGCTTGATGAGATCCCGAACGCGGTAACCAAAAATACTTATGCCGCTTTTGAACCTGCCCTGGACTATGTGGTTGTGAAGATCCCGAGATGGCCATTTGATAAATTCCCAACCGTGAACCGTCAGATTACAACCCAGATGAAATCGACCGGAGAAGCAATGGCGATCGGAAGTACGCTTGAAGAAACATTAATGAAAGCAATCCGCGCTTTAGAAATAAATCAATACGGGATTGAACCGGAACCGATTATTGAATACCAACTAATACGTGAGCTCCAACAATCGACCGATCGTTTGATATTCTGCATAGCTGAAGCATTAAGACGTGGGTACACTATCGAGAAAATAGCCGATCTCACAATGATCGACCACTTTTTCATCAGCAAAATCTCGAATCTCGTTAATCTGGAAAAAAAATTGAAATCACATAGCTTGGAACACGAGCTCTTATTACAAGCTAAAAAATACGGTTTTTCAGACCGTGAAATAAAACGGATAACCGGTATGCCTGAAGATAAAATCCGATTGAAAAGACGTCAAGAAAAAATCTCACCAGTTTATAACATGGTCGATACGTGCGCGGGTGAATTTGCTGCGGTCACTCCTTATTATTATTCAACCTATCATTCTCTGCCGCGACCATCAATCATCACTGCCAAAAGAAAGAAACGCGTGTTGATTATCGGCTCCGGTCCGATACGAATTGGACAGGGTATTGAATTCGATTATTGTTGCGTTCACGCGGCAATGTCAGTAAGGGATGCTGGATATGAGGCGATCATGATGAACAGCAATCCCGAAACCGTTTCAACCGATTTCGATGTATCAACACGCCTATATTTTGAACCATTGACATTGGAAGATGTTATAAGCGTTATTAAGCATGAAAAATGCGACAGTATTATACTTCAGTTTGGCGGGCAAACCTCGATCAATCTGGCAATGCCACTGTCAAAATGTGTGAAGAACCATGAACTGGATATTAAGTTTCTCGGTACAAAACCATCCGATGTCCATCGTGCTGAAGATCGCAGACTTTTTTCCGACATGCTCGCACGGCAGGGAATCAAACATCCAAAATATGGAACGGGCGATACTTACGATTCAGTAAAATCTGTTGCCCGACTTATCGGTTACCCGGTCATTGTTCGCCCCAGCTATGTTCTTGGTGGTCGGGCCATGGAGATCGTATATGAAGAAGAGGGTCTTGCTCAATACATAGAAGCTGCTGTCAAAGTATCTCAAGAACATCCGGTACTCGTTGATAAATACATTGCGGATGCGATCGAAGTCGATGTCGATGCCTTATGCGACGGTAAAGATATATATATTGCAGGCATAATGGAGCATATCGAGGAAGCCGGCGTACATTCGGGCGATTCTTACTCGGTGATGCCACCAAGAACATTATCTCGCAGCATTATCAAAAAAATTAAAAAAATCACCTGGAAAATCGCATGCGGGCTTAGAACTAGAGGATTAATAAACATCCAATACGCAATAAGAGACAATGATGTATTTGTACTTGAAGCTAACCCCCGGGCTTCTCGCACTGTACCATATGTGTCTAAAACGATCGGTATCCCCCTGGCGAAAATCGCCACTCATATTATGCTTGGCACTTCCATTAAGACCTTGAAAATCAAAAATATTCTCAAGGATCGTTTAGCCTTACCATTTGTTTCTATAAAAGGACCGGTATTTCCATTTTTAAAACTACCCGGGGTTGATCCAATTCTTGGACCGGAGATGAAGTCAACCGGAGAAATAATGGCAATTGACCGTAATTTCGGTGCCGCCTACTATAAAGCCATTTTGAGCGATAATAAATTTTATAAGGAAGGAACTGTCTATATTACGGTTCGAGATACGGATAAACCACGGATCGTGAATATCGTCCGTGAACTAAAGGCGCTACGTTTTAAAATCGTCGCAACCAAAGGAACTGTAGATTATCTTAAAAAACGCGGAATCGGGGTGAAAACGGTCTATCGCATAAGTGAACATAAATCGCCGAACGCACTCGATCTAATGCGAGCCAATAAGATACAATTGATCATCAATACACCGACCCAATCTTTCCGAGCAAAACGTGATGGATATTTAATGCGAAGACTTGCCGTTGAGTTGAATATACCATTTATCACTGCCCTGACCTCGGCCTGGGCTGAGATCGAAGCAATAAAATATGCGAAGCATTCACATCTGACAATCAGACCACTCGCCGAATATTATCATTAAGAACTGTTTTTTCTTGACTTTTAACATTTATTCCATATAATTATGCATGCCGATCGATGATAAATGGCGCAAGCTAATACCTGAACAGATACAAAATCTACCTGACTATCCCGGAGTCTTTGAGTTCACCGATATTCTTCAAGAAAATGTACTTTTTATTGGTTATGCTGAAAGCCTTATTCAGGCTATCCTCCAAATAGTTGAGAAAAAACCCCTTGAATATGCGGGAATCACCTTTTTTCGCTTTAAAGCGACCAATGAGTATAATAATGAACTCAAGCAATTGCTCGATGAATTTCAGCAAAAATATAATAAACTTCCCGTGATAAATGAAAAACTGAAATCTTAGCGCTATATTAGATTTTTTACCGCTCTAAGATCGGGTAGTTTATCTTAAAAACCACTATATTGGGTAGATCTACTTGATCTTATCTACTTTGATCTTTACCAGTCCTAGATTTGCATCTTTCTGACAGACTATATAATAAAT
>MEUM01000139.1:0-4813 GCA_001771735.1 Caldifarciminota bacterium RBG_13_43_14
GATAAAAACGAAAACCCTGAAGTCTTTTCTGATGATGCCGGGCTTGTGGTTGAGGTAAAGGAAAAGCTAATCAAACGAAACCTCAAGTTGAGACCGGATTTGCTTGTTTTGAGTGCAGGCATTGTTCCTAATAAAGATAATAAATTTCTTTCACAGTTGCTAAAAGTTCCGCTTGGTCAGGATGGTTTCTTCCTTGAGGCGCATGTGAAACTGCGGCCCGTAGATTTTGCGACTGACGGTGTTTTTGTCTGTGGACTTGCCCATTATCCAAAAGACATTTCAGAAACAATTGCTCAGGCAAAGGCAGCCGCATCAAGGGCCGTAACAATATTAAGCAAGGATGAGATTGAGGCTGAAGGCAAGGTTTCCCAGGTTAATGAAAACAGATGCAATGGGTGCGGTCTGTGTGTTGATGTTTGCGCCTATCGGGCAATTGAACTTGACCTGGAAAAGAATATCGCGGTGGTAAATGAGGCATTATGTAAAGGTTGCGGCACCTGTGCTGCCTCATGCCGGTCTGCGGCAATTAATATAAAAGGCTTCAGGGATGAGCAAATTCTGGCAGTGTTGGAGGCGATATGATGAAACTCCGCCGGATTGTCTCATACGGAAAGGACTCGCCGTATCATTGCATTCGCTGGAGAGGCGCGATCACTTCGTTCGCAAAAATTTTGGCGACCTACAGCGATACTGCAAGTCCCGTACGGACGATACTGCGAGTGAAGCGATACTGCGATTACTGCATGTATTTAAGGAGGCAAGATGCCTGATTTCGAGCCCAAAATTGTTGCTTTTTTATGTAACTGGTGTTCATATGCCGGTGCTGACCTTGCCGGAGTAAGTAGAATCCAGTATCCAACGAATATCAGGGTAATAAAGGTCCCCTGTTCAGGGAGAATTAATCTATTGTATATAATCAGAGCATTGCAAAAAGGAGTAGATGGAATTCTGGTTTCCGGGTGTCATCCTGGAGATTGTCATTATATTAGCGGCAATCTTTTTGCCCGCAGAAAATTTGCCTTGATGAAAAAATTCCTTGAATACATTGGTATTGAACCGGAAAGGGTGCAGTTCACGTGGGTATCTGCGGCCGAGGGCACAAGATTTGCCCAGGTTGTTGAAAAAGTCACCAATGATATTAGAAAACTTGGTCCACTCAAGTATTTTCGAAAAAATGACTATAATGATAAAAAATGCAATTTTTCATCTACCAGTGAGAATCCTAACTTTTTAAGTGGGGCTGTGAATAAATAATTATGAAGAGTATTGAATCAGAGATTAAAGATTTAATTAAGAAGTTATTTTCAGAAAAAAAGATTGAAGTATTTATTGGCTATGAAAATGGCACGCTTCCATTAAGGACTACACCTTATTTTGTTTCACCCAATGACGATTTGGATAAGCTTGCCTGGAACCGTTTCTGTTCGAATAATCTTGCGGTCTATTTGCCTCGAGTTGTAGCAAAGAAAAAAGGTGGAAATTCTTGTAAGGTTGGAATTCTATGCAAAGGCTGCGACAGCCGCTCGGTAGTAGGTCTTATTAAAGAAAAACAATTAAGCCGGAATGATGTCTTTATTATCGGCATTGTTTGTCCCGGTATCATCGATACAAAGAAAATCCTCTCTGAAATAAAGAGCAGTGATATTGAGCACATCGATGAAGATGATGAGAATATTATGGTAAAATTTAAAGATGGTAAGAAGAATTTCAGGAAGAAAGATCATCTCTATGAATGCTGTATAAACTGTGAATTTACCACCCCATTTGTTTACGATACGCTAATCGGTGATGGAAAAAGTTCATCAAATACAATTACTTCTTCACAAAAAGTTGCAGAATTTTCCGCTAAATCACGCCAAGAAAGATGGCAGATTTTTGAGCAAGAACTTACAAAATGTATCCGCTGCTATGCCTGCAGAAATGCATGTCCGAACTGCTACTGCAAAGAATGTTTTGCCGAACAGACAAAACCGAAATGGTTTAGTGTAACCAACGACCTGAGTGATATTATTTTTTATCACATCGGTAGAATTTTCCATCAAGCAGGCAGATGCGTGGATTGCGGTGCGTGTGTGCGCGCATGCCCCATGGATGTTGACCTCAGACTATTTACCCGTATGCTGGTTGATGAAGTAAAGGAGCGCTTTGGCTATGACCCCGGATTGAACTTTGAAGAGGCACCACCCCTTACTACATTTGCATCCGATGATAAACAGGAATTTATTACCGAGCCGTCATAAGAAAAATAATGAAAAAAGAATTGGAAAATTATTCAATCTTGAACAAAGAAGATTTTAACAAATTCTTCAACACATTATTGGGGAAGTATAATATATTCGGTCCCTCAAAGTCTGACAAAGGGGACAAACTCAATAAAATCAATTCAGCTGATGACCTTATGCTCGATTATAAAAACTTTAAAATGTCAGCCAAGGAATTTTTCTTTCCCCAGTGTGAGACCTTGCTGGCTTTTGATCCCAGCACCGGTATTGTAAAAAATCGATCCGAGGATGTTGATGCTAAGAATGATATTATTTTTGGTATTAGACCTTGTGATGCCCTGGCTCTGTCCTTTTTTGACCGGGTATTTAAAGATGGTGCCCCTCAAGATCCATATTATACTGAAAAGCGCCACCGATCCACAATAATTTCGCTTGCCTGCCTTGAACCTGAACCTACCTGTTTCTGCAATGCTGTAGGTTGTGACGTAGATTCAGAAACAGGCGCCGACATTATTCTTACCCAGCTCAATAGCCGGTATCTAATAAAAAGCGTGACTGAAAAAGGTATAGAAATTCTAAAACACCTGAAAACATTAATCCCAGCAACCGAAGATGACATCAAGGAGAAAGACGAATTAATGGCTAAGGCGAAGAGTGGGCTTAAGAGTAATGTGGAAGTAAAAGCATTGAAAAAGAAACTCGATGATTTTGACGCATCTTTCTGGCAGACGGTTCATCAAAAATGCCTGGGTTGTGGTGTTTGCACATACTTCTGCCCCACCTGCCATTGTTTTGACATGACTGACGAAGTATGTAATAATACTGGACGTCGGATAAGAACCTGGGACTCCTGTATGTTTCCGCTCTTTACCCTGCATGCCTCAGGCCATAATCCCAGACCATCATATAAAGAAAGGATGAGACAGCGTATTCTGCACAAATTCAATTATGCGCAAGAAAATTATAATGAAATATTCTGTGTCGGCTGCGGTCGATGTATAATCAATTGCCCGGTCAACCTGGATATACGTAAGGTAATACAAGAAATCCTGGAGGCAAAATGAAGAATCCTTATCTACCCATGCTCACAAAGATTGAAGATATTGTCATCGAGAATGAGGCACGGGATATAAAAACCTTCAAACTCTCCTTTATTAAAAAAGAAGATAAAGAGAATTTCACTTTTCTGCCAGGTCAATTTGCCGAGCTTTCTATTCTGGGCGTAGGTGAGTCGCCAATCGGAATTGCATCATCACCCACAGAAAAAGATTACCTGCTGTTTACGGTTAAGAGGGCAGGTGTGGTTACAACAAGATTGCACCGATCAGAGATCGGCGAGACAATCGGCATCAGAGGGCCGCTCGGTAATACCTACCCTCTTCCGGATATGGATGGAAAAAATGTGTTGATTATTGGCGGCGGTTTTGCCTTCACGACCCTCCGTTCAACCGTCAAATACATCCTTGAAAAGAAAAACCGAGAAAAATATAAGAACCTCACCGTTATTTATGGAGCGCGAACACCAGGAGAACTTATTTACAAAAACGAACTCTGGGAATGGGAAAAACTGAAGGAGCTGAAAACCTATATTACAGTGGATAAGGCAAACGGAGATTGGCAGCGCCATGTAGGCGTTGTCCCGGCAATTCTCAAACAAGTTGCCCCGACGGCCGACAACACCATCGCTCTGGTCTGCGGACCGCCGATTATGATTAAATATACCCTGCTGGCATTGAATGAACTTGGCTTCAAGCCGGAACAG
The DNA here is from genome assembly GCA_001771735.1 of Caldifarciminota bacterium RBG_13_43_14. Classification (GTDB taxonomy): domain Bacteria; phylum Hydrothermota; class Tepidihabitantia; order SM23-42; family SM23-42; genus RBG-13-43-14. Next base: position 3,985 of record MEUM01000139.1, read on the forward strand.
TTTTTTCTATCCCTTGAAATGCGCATGAAATGCGGTATCGGCAAATGCGGCCGCTGCAATATCGGGCATAAATATGTATGTAAAGATGGTCCGGTCTTTTCGTTTGCCGAACTTCAAAAACTCCCACCGGAATACTAACTTCGTTCCTTCATCAGTATAAGCGAGAGCCACTAAAGTCCACATTTATCCTCGTTAAATGTAACCCGCCCTAAATCCAGCTAAAAATTTCGCCGAGTTATCGAGATTGCCTTACCGGTCTTTTCATCGAATTCAATAATTACCGTATTGATAACAACTTCACCTTTAGCCGGTTCGAATTTCCGCGGTAATGCGGTCAGGTAATTCTGAATGATCAATTCCTTTTCAACGCCGATCACTGAATCGGCCACCCCGGCCATTCCGACATCGGTAATATATGCGGTCCCATCCCGGATCTGTTCATCGGCAGTCGGTACATGGGTATGAGTACCGATCATTGCGGTCACGCTGCCGCTCAGATAAAAAAACAATGCCTTTTTCTCGCTGGTCGCCTCGGCATGAAAATCGACGAAAATGTTATTTGTCTCTTTTGCGCTCACCGACACCATGAATTTGCCGATGCGGAAGGGATCTTCAATTCGGTTCAAAAAAACCCTGCCCTCGATACTAACAACTGCGATCTTCACATTGCTTTTTTCATAAATACCGTAACCGGCACCCGGAGCGCCAACCGGGTAATTGGCCGGTCTTAAAAGACGTGGTTCTTTACCCAGATATGAATATATTTCCTTGTGCTTCCAGACATGATTGCCAGTGGTAATACAATCTACACCTGCGTCCAACAGCTCTT
>MEUM01000139.1:5034-7366 GCA_001771735.1 Caldifarciminota bacterium RBG_13_43_14
AAGCCCCTCTTCCCTTCAATATCGGTGGTCTCGCCGACTATCCTGCCCGGCAAAGAACGCACATAATCGATTTTGGACGTGAAAACTCCCAATAAAGGACCGCCAAAACCCTGAGCTATGCCCATTGCCTGCCCTTCACCCACCGCGACATCGGCATTGTAGTCCCTCGGCGGCATCAATACACCAAGCGATACCGGATCAACAACTGCAATAAAAAGTATATCCTTTTGATGGACGAGCTTTTCGATCGCGGCCATATCCTCAAGATATCCCAAAAAATTCGGATGCTGAACGCAAACACACGAAGTATCATCACCGATCATTTCTGACAATTTTTCGATATCTAAAATACCGTTCCGGGACGGGCAGGTGATCACGTGCAGCCCGCATTCCCGGGTATAGGTTTCGGTGATCCGGCGATAATATGGATGAATAGAATCAGCAAGGATCGCCTTTGGTTTTCTTTTCAAAGAACAGGCCAGGTGACAAGCTTCGGCCAGGGCTGAACCGCCGTCATACATCGATGCATTGGAAACATCCATGCCCGTAAGCTCGCATATTGCACTCTGGTATTCAAAAATCGTCTGTAGGGTACCCTGTGAAACCTCAGCCTGATACGGTGTATAGGCAGTATAAAATTCACTGCGCGAGATCAGGCTATCAATGATCGCCGGGATATAATGATCATAAATCCCGGCGCCCATAAAGGACACCGTCTGAAGGTTATTTAGATTTTTTGCTGCGACTTCATGTAATAATCGCCGAACCTCATGTTCGCTCTTTGCTTCCGGTAATCCGCATTTTCCGGTAAACTGAAAGTCCTTTGGTATGATCTGATCGATAAGATCATCAAAAGATGCCACACCGATTCTTGCAAGCATCTCTTTTTCGTCTTGCGGAGTTAGGGGTATATATTGCATTAATGTTTTGCGATCAGTTCCTTATATTGTTCAGCGGACAGAAGCGATTCATATTCTTTAGGGTCAGCGATCTTCACCTTATAGATCCACCCCTCTCCGTATGGGTCCTTATTTATAATTGAGGGATCTGCGACCACTTCATCATTGATCTCGATCACCTCACCGCTCACCCCGGCATAAAGATCGCTTACCGCTTTAACCGCTTCGATCGTACCGACCGATTCACCGGTTTTTATTTTACGACCAACTGCCGGCGGTTCAACCATAACAATATCCGATAATTCCGATTGTGCATAATCGCTTATGCCACCGATTGCAGTATCATTTTCTAATCTGATCCAGTCGTGTTCTTTTGTATATTTCAATCCTTCAGGTATATTTGCCATTTTACCTCCCAAAAATATCCAAATCTTCCAGGTTTCTTATTGATTTCATTTATGACTCGGTTTTTTATAAAATGATCCTTTGATTATTTCCACGTCAACCGGCGTCTTGCCCATTACCTGCAATGTTTTTCCGGCTTCACCATGATCAATATCAACATATCCGAGTCCAATACCTTTCTTAATCGATGGTGAGATAGTACCGGAAGTCACATACCCGATCTTTTTGCCATCGGCATAAATCTCTTGTTGGGGTCGCGGAATCCCTTTTCCAGTTGAAACAAAACCAACGAGTTTCCTCTTCTGTCCAACTTCCTTTATTTTTATCAAAGAATCCCGTCCGATAAAATCCCCCTTGTCAATCTTTACTATCCAGCCAAGACCGGCTTCGAGCGGATTTGTCGTCTTGTCGATATCATTACCATAAAGACAAAATCGCATTTCAAGACGCAAAGTATCACGCGCACCGAGCCCGATCGGTTTAATATCGAATTCTACCCCGGCATCAAAGACCGTATCCCAGATAAACCCGCCATCGTTACGATCCATATAAATTTCAAATCCATCTTCGCCAGTATAACCAGTTCTCGAAAGCAAAATCTGATGCCCTTTTATATTGGTCTCAGCAGCCCAATAATATTTCAAAGCACTCAGGTCGAGATCAACGAATTTTCGAACAACTTCCTCGGATTTTGGACCCTGTATTGCCAGCTGGCCGATTTCGTCGCTCCGATTTTTTATTTCAACATCGAATCGTTTATTTTCAATGATCCAGCTATAATCCTTGTCAACATTAGCTGCATTTATGACCAATAATACTTTGTCCTTGAGATTATATACAATAAGATCATCAACAATACCGGCATCAGGATATAACATACACGAATATTGAACTTGATTCAAAGATAGTTTGTTAACGTCATTGGTGGTGATATAGTTAACGAATTGCAAACGATCGGGTCCTTTTATCTCTACCTCACCCATATGCGATACATCAAAAACACCCACCCCGCTGCGCACTGTGTTATG
>MEUM01000140.1:0-1704 GCA_001771735.1 Caldifarciminota bacterium RBG_13_43_14
CGATTTTTTGCTGATAATAATAATGTCTTTACTTTTTCAATTCATCAGGAGCATTTATATCCGAAAAAGGAAAGATCGGATTTGGATATTGGTCTTGATCTCGGCACTGGCGATGATATTTATCTCGGCAAGTTGGATCAGGCTTTGGATCAAATATATAAGGATTTTAGTCCAGAGTTGATTATTTATCAGGCGGGAGCTGATCCCTATGTTTTCGATCAGCTGGGTAATTTACGTTTGACCATTGAGGGTTTAAAGAAAAGGGATGAAATGGTGATCGGCCGCGCGGTCGAAAAGAATATCGGGATTGCCGTGGTGTTGGGCGGCGGCTATGCTGAAGATGTGAAGGATACGGTCGAGATACATTGTAATACGGCCCGGGTACTGGTACGGAGCGTATTGCGCAAGGATTGATACCATGATACAGGATTCATGATGCATGATACAAGATTTCAAATTTTGGATTACGTGGGAGCGGCTTTCTAGCCGCGATAAAATAATCGAGCCCATGAGCGCTTGCCTGCCCGCTCCGTTACGCCGATACGCCGGTTCGCCGATACTTACAAGGAAGGAGGTTTTATGAAATACTTGGCAATATATTTAATTATGGCTATAATTACCATGTCCGGAGCAGATAATATGGTGATAAAGTTGCCTGAAGCAAATTTTACGAATCGATCTATCGAAGAGTGCATAGCTCAAAGACGATCAGTGCGTTCTTACAAGAAAAATACCGGGTTAAGCGAAGATCAATTATCCTTATTATTATGGTCGGCTCAGGGTATTACGGACCAAGCTCGCGGTTTTCGAGCCGCACCTTCAGCTGGAGCCACCTACCCCCTTGAGTTGTTCATAGCAAAAAAAGATGGTCTATACCGGTATATACCGGAAAGCCATTCCTTGAAAATCGAGAAGAAAAAGGATTTGCGTAAATCGATCGCCGGCGCGGCTTTAAATCAAATGTTTATCGCCGACGCTTCAATAGTAATAGTTATAACAGCGGTTTTTGAGCGTACAACAAACCGTTACGGAGAACGCGGAGCGCAATATATAAATAATGAGGTCGGGCATTGTGCTCAAAATTTGCATCTTGAGGCGGTTGCCCTTGGATTAGGCTCGGTTCCGATCGGGGCCTTTGATGAAGATAAAGTTAAACAAACGCTTGAACTAAATGAAGAGTTTCCATTATATATTGTACCGGTAGGATATGAAAATAAACAATAACCCCCTTATTTCCCCCTCTACCAGAGGCGGACAAGTTTAATAAGGGGGGGATACAGGGGGATTTGAAATAAATATGGGAAAAGCTGAATTCATATTGCGGAAAAATGAATGTGCATTAATGGTTATCGATATGCAGAAACATTTTTGCACAAGCCAGGGCAATATGTGCGTTCCCGGTGCGGACGGGTTGATTGCCCGTCTTGATAAACTGACACAAGTTTTCCGGGCAGAACAGCGTCCGGTAATATTCACCCGGCATATTGATGCGCTTGATAAGGATAATCTCATGCTGCGCTGGTGGGGGGACGCAATATATGAAGACGATCCGCTCAGTGAAATAATCGATGTTTTTAAAGCGACTCCATCGGATACGATAAAGAAAACCCAGTATGATGCATTTATCAATACGGATCTGGAACAACGGTTAAAACAAAACAATATTAAACAATTGGTGATCACCGGGGTACTGACCAATATTTG
>MEUM01000140.1:1739-1916 GCA_001771735.1 Caldifarciminota bacterium RBG_13_43_14
GATATGAAGTTTATTTTTGTACTGATGGCACCGCGACCTATAAAAAAGAGATGCAGGAAGGAACGCTTATCAACCTCAGATACGGTTTCGCGACATTAGTGACCGTAGAAGAAGTGATAAAGATAGTAGGAACTAAGAAGTAAGGATTACCCCCTCTCCTTTTTCCTCTCCCCCTAA
>MEUM01000140.1:1965-10306 GCA_001771735.1 Caldifarciminota bacterium RBG_13_43_14
TTTCATAGATTTCCATTTCCAACTTTTTAAGTTATTAAGTCTCGCCATGACTTGTGTTAGTATTGACATTAATCATTGCGGTTACTATAATCCACGCATGCGGAGAATACCGTGCATTGCGATTATCGGCGCCGGGCCAGCCGGCATTGCGGCGGCCATTCAATTAGTCCGGTATGGGTATAAGCCAATGCTCTTTGAAAAAAATAAGCCCGGCGGCTTGCTCGGGAATGCATTCAAGGTCGAGAATTATCCAGGATTCCCTGAAGGGTTGTCCGGGATCGATTTTGCAGAAAAATTATCTGCCCATTTGAAAAAATATAAAATACCGGTGATCATGCAAGAAGTGAAATCAGTTGTTCATAAAAAGGGACAATATATTATTGAGGCTGAAAAGAAAATGAAAGCTGATATTCTGGTCATCGCATCCGGCACCAAACCAAAGCGGCTATCACTATCATTGCCGGCCAGATCGCTAAAGATCTTAAGTGAAATATACGCAATAAGAAACGAAAGGCACAGAACGATTGCGATCATCGGGGCGGGCGATGCAGCCCTGGATTATGCATTGAATTTATGCCGGTATAATAAAGTGATATTGATCAACCGCCGGGATCAAATTAAAGGATTGTCCGTCTTATCTGAGCGTTTAAAAACAGAGATTAGAAATGGAAGGGTTAAATATCTACGCAATGCCGTTATCACCAAGATCGAAGATGCTACGGATGGCATTTATCTTTATGTCCGTAGGAACAGCTTAAAGAAATATTTTTGTCATCATGCGGTTCTTGCTATTGGCCGCGAACCGGCGCTTGATTTTCTACCGAGATCTTTTCTAAAACATTTTCCCAATGGAAATCGCTCATTATATTTTATTGGTGATGTTAAAAATGGTGATCTGCGCCAGACCAGCATTGCGATCGGTGATGGGATGAAGGCCGCAATGACGATCAATGAAGTTATAGAATCACTCAATTATTCTAAATTGTTAAAGGGAAAGCCCAATTTAGATCCCCCTTTGTTAAAGGGAAACCCTAATTCAGATCCCCCTTTGTTAAAGGGAAAGCCCAATTCAAATCCCCCTTTGTTAAAGGGGGAGTAAGGGGGATTATGAATGAGAACTTAAAGATCATTAAAAAATACGGGAAAGAAGATCTGGCCTATGTTTATCTGGCTGAATTCGGCAGGAATAAATATATTGAGTTCGTCGAGTCATTGCAGCCGCCCATTCCAAGGGAGAAAAAATGGGTTTTGATTATCTCCTCATCGTTCGGCTGTCCGATCAAATGCAGAATATGCGATGCCGGCGGACAATATAATGGCAATTTGAACATGCAACAAATTCTTGCCCAGATCGATTTCATGGTCTTGCGGCGCTATCCGGACAGAAATATTCCTTGCGAAAAATTCAAAATCCAGTTCGCCCGCATGGGCGAGCCCTCGCTTAACCATGCGGTCCTAAAAACATTGAATATCATACCGGATCGATATGAAGCTTCCGGGCTTATGCCCTGTATATCAACGGTTGCGCCCAGGCAGAGCGTAGATTTTTTTGAAGAGCTTATCGATATAAAAAACCGCCTTTATCCCGGCGGCAATTTTCAGATGCAGTTTTCGATACACTCTACGAATGAGGAATTAAGAGATGAATTGATACCGATACCCAAGCTCACGATCAATGAGATCGCAATATACGGTTTGCGCTTTGTCAAAGAGCAGGACCGCAAGATCACTCTTAATTTCGCCCTGGCCCGGGGTTTTGAGCTCAATGCTCGTAAAATGTCCGATATTTTTTCGGTCGATCATTTTATGATAAAGATTACACCCTTGAATCCCACTTATAAGGTGGTCGAGAACAAATTCGACAGCTATATTTCCGCGGCCGATCTTGATAAGCATTACGAAATTGTGGAAGAATTGCGGCAATATGGATTTGAAACACTGATCAGTATTGGAGAGAATGAGGAGAACCTTATCGGCAGCAATTGTGGCCAGTACATTGCCCGGCATTTAGAGACAAAATTCAAGAGCGAAAACAGCTATACGTATATTAAATAAATACTAAATACGAAATTCTAAATCCCAAACAAATCCTAAATATCAAATTCCAATTTTAAAACGTTTGGAATTTAATTATTGTATATTAAATATTGTATCATAATTCGCTGACTTTGTTATCTTCTCGTCAATGCTTTATCATTTAACGGGGTAAATCAAACCGCTACGTTTATTTTTCGTTATATTTTGTAGCGGTCGGATTTATCCGACTTTTTTAAATTTTTCAATATACACATTATTTCCAATCGTTAAGATGTGTCCAAGTTTCTGGTAAATACCTCTTGTCAAAAAAGAAATTATGTATATAATTTTGTCCATGACCATGAGTACCATGGATTTGCTTGTAGCCCAGAACGTATATTCTCTTTCCTGTCAGGCCGCCTTAAAAATCTTCGAGATAGCAAGCCGCTTCCCTCAAGATGGACATAAAGCCTTGCATGATGTGATAATATCCACATCCAGTATGGTCTGCGATAATTTATTAAATGCCTGGCAAAACCGTACTAATGATGATATATTCTCGGGCATGCTTGATTCAGCTATCATAAATGTCAAGCAGACTAGGCTACATATAGATCATGCCGTCGTTGCCGGTGTGCTTAAATCCGACGATGCAAAGCTTGTCCGAGCGATTTATGAACGTGTCGATGAAAAAATAAACAATCTTAAGAATCAATCCGGTCAGTAGATGTTCATAATCAATCGACCCCTGAAAAGCTCGGAGATCCTGGCGAAATATAACAATATCTATGGCACGATGATAAAGGCGGTTGTTGATACTGAAAAAAGTATCATGGCGATCGATGATGAGTTACATTCTGATCTGGAATCGTATCTGATCAGCAGCGGCAGTAGACAGAATAATTTATGGGGGATTAATTTATTCCTCAACAAACCGTTGCCGGAATGGATAGACTATACGGCGTTGATAAATATAAGACCATCAATGAACAATCGTTCAATGATCATTCAGGATGCAGCGATACAAAAGAAAATTGCCGGGATTGTGTACCGCTTGGTGGAGCCCTGATTGTATAAACTCAAGTATCATCCGAATTTGACGATCGAACGCTGGAATGATTTTCCCCGTCATAAACGTATCCTTATGATCGCAAATGAATTACAGCGCGCTCTGAATATGATCGATAAGAACGATCGGACCGAGTTCCGTAACGCGCTGGAACGCGCTTTTGAACTGCTTGATCTGACCGTAGAAACTACTTCTCGCAGAAACGAGATCCGTGAGTTGCTGCGGCTTCGGGAGTTAATGGCTCAATCATTCCTCGATGAAAATATTGATCGGTCACCGGTTGAATCAATGATGAATGCTCTTATTTCAATGGATAAGACGGCATTTCACCAGTTAGATCAAAATGATTAAAAGAATATTAAAAGCTGCGGTAATCGGCGTCGGTAATATAGGTCGGCATCATGCCCGGGTTTATGCTGGTCTTGATGGTGTACAACTGGCCGCGGTTGTTGATATCGATAAATATATGGCCCAGCGCCTGGCGGACAAGTATCGATGCAGCTTTTATGCGGATTACATAAAAATGATCCGGGAGGAAAAACCCGATCTGGTTACGATCGCAGTACCAACCTCGTTGCATAAAACAATCGCCATCGATCTTATCTCAAGGCGGATACCGATTTTGATCGAAAAGCCGATCGCTGATTCGACCAAAGCGGCCCGTGATATTATCGCGAAGGCGCGGACAAAAAGGTCGATCGTAGCTATTGGTCATATCGAAAGATATAACCCGCCGATTCAAAGACTTAGAGAATTTTTAAAACAGGGGCGTTTCGGCAAAATAATTTCGATCAGCACTAAACGAGTAGGCGTATACCCGCCTCAAATAACCGATGTTGATGTTCTCATCGATCTTGCCGTGCATGACATCGATGTATGTAATTTCCTCCTGGCTGGTAAACCGTATAGTGTTTACGCGCGGGCCGGCAAAGCTCTTAATAGCCATCGATATGATTATGCCGATATTTTTCTCAATTATAGATCCGTGGATGTCGTGCTGCAGGTGAATTGGATCACGCCGGTAAAGGTGCGTGAACTCACCCTGACCGGCACTAATGCTTACGCTGAATTGAATTATATGCATCAAACCCTCAAGATCTATAATAAAGGTCATGGGGAAGAGGATGATATTATTAATGTCGAAGAGATAGGTTTACGCAGAGAAGAACCATTAAAGCTCGAATTGCAGAATTTTGCCGATCAAGTAAAAGGTCGCAATGCCGATATTGTCACCGCCCCAGAAGGCCTGCTGGCATTACAGATCGCCCTGGCCGCGATCAAATCCCACGAACAGAGAAAAATAATAAAAATTAGGTGATTAGTGCTTCGCACTGGAAATACGCGACTACGTCGCTGGAATTTAGCCTTCGGCTGGAATTGTCCGCCTCCAGCGGAGGAATTTTTCGCGTTACGGTTTTTATAGTTCCTAGTTCTCAGTAATTAGTTCTTACTGTCCGTTGTCGATTAGCGTATGGCGTCTAGCGTAGAGCGTATAATATTGACTTTGCATCGTGTTATCATATAATCATTTGTGAAACGCGTTCGTGATATTGCTATTGTTGGTGCCGGCCCGATCGGGTCCTATACCGCATATCAGTTTGCTGAGCGTGGTTACACAGTTAGTTTGTTTGATTCTCAAAAACAAATTGGAAAGGATGTAATATGCGCTGGAGTTATCGGTAAAAGCGCATTTCAAAGATATGACCTGCCGGCCGAGTCAATTCTTGAGCGCATCAGCTCGGTTAATTTGCTCGCGCCATCCGGGCAGCGGCTCGAATATGATCCTCATGAAGTTTTTGCCTATATTGTTGACCGTGATGTATTTGATCAAGGGTTGTTCCAGCAGGCAAAAAAATCAGGGGTTGAAATACATCTTGGTAAGAAGATCACTAAATTATCAAAACAGAATAAATATTGGGAATTAAAAGCCGGCCGCATTATTTATCGGGCAAAATATGTAATTCTTGCTACGGGCATCAATTTCCAACTTCATCATTGCGCCGGGCTTAGCAAACCGGCAAAATTCCTCTATGGCTCTCAGATCGAGCTCCCCGGCATTCATCCTCATAATCTTGTCCATATATATATGAGCCGATCTTTCGCCCCGGGCTCGTTCGGTTGGGTAGTTCCGGCTGGTAATTCAATTCGAATCGGATTAATACTGTCTCGCAAAGGCAAGAACTGGCTAAAAAAGATGCTTGAACATCTCAAGTATTCAGCTGCCGGGATCGACCGTGCGATAAAAGTAAAACCGATCGTTTTCGGACCTATTGCCCGCAGCGCCGGAGATCATATAATCGCCCTCGGTGAAGCTGCCGGTCAGATAAAGACTACAACCGGTGGTGGAATTTTTTATGGATTATTAAGTTCGGAAATTGCACTTGATAAAATTGAAAAGTCTATTAAAGGAAATGGTGATCTAATGGATTATGACTTGACCTGGCGCAGTGCTTTTGCATCGGAACTGGATATTGGCGTTCGATTACGCAAGATCGCCAATCAGGTAAACGATAAAGATATTGAAAAATTATTCGCTTTTGTTAAAAAACATCGGTTCTGGGTTGATCTGCTAATGCCGAGGATCAATTTTGATTTCCATTCGAATTTTATGTATTTTTGCATTAAGAGCTTCAGTTCCTTGCTCAATATTCGCGAAGAAAAGAATTGATGCTAGGAAAAATCCCTCACCCCAACCCTCTCCCTTTATAAAAGGGAGAGGATAAAGCCTGGCCTGAGCGAAGTCGAAGGGGTGAGGGTTACATGTATCACTGAATTGAGATGATGGACATAATTTTATTAATTCTCTTATCCCTTTCACTAACCTACTGGTCGGCGACACTGATCGCCGTGGTCGTTAGCTTAATAAAGATCAAATCATTACCGGTAAGCACGATAAAGGATCCTCAGCTGTATCCAATGGTTAGCATTATAATACCCGTGTGCAATGAGATCGACACCTTTGAACCGGCATTTAATTCCCTGACCAACCTCGATTATCCAAAGGTCGAATTTATTATTGTTGATGATCGTTCGACTGACGGCACGTCAGCATTAATCGACCGCATTGCAGCCAGGGATAACCGGGTTCGAGTAATTCATATCGAGAAATTGCCGGAGGGATGGCTTGGTAAAGTTCATGCTCTTAAGATCGGGGCCGAAAATACAAAAGGCGAATTCATGCTATTTACTGATGCTGACATTCATTTCAGTACGACTATTATAAAGAAAGCAATTTCTCAATGCATCAATGAAAAGATCGATTTTTTAACTCTGATACCAAAGTTCGAAAATGTAAATATACTATTGGATACTGCAATTTCATTTATGATCAGAGCAATTTTTGCCGGTAATCGCGTATGGGAAACTAACGATCCGAGATCAAAACATGCCGTGGGATTCGGACCTTTCATTCTTGTTAATAAAGAAACATTCCAAAAGAGCCGCGGGTTTGAGTGGATGAAAATGGACATATGCGATGATCTTGCCTTTGGTTTGTTAATGAAGCAAGCTGGTGCGCGCGGTAAGGCTATGGTTGCAACTAGTGATGTATCGCTAACTTACTCGCGATCTTTTTATGACTACGCAAAAAGCACCGAAAAAACTGGACTTGCTTACACCGGCAGATTCAGTATTTTTAAAGCAGTTTTTGTTTCACTGCTTGCCATGATTCTTGAATTCATTCCATTTGTTGCTCTGTTGTTTGTGCATCGGCCATTGGCGTTGATCCTTAGCATTATATCGATATTTATTATGATCAGTTCTCTGATACTCATGAGTATATGGGTGAAAAGACCGCTGTTATCGTGTTTGCTGTCACCACTTGGGATTACGATCAATTCAATATTTATCATGCGTTCAGCCTGGCTTGGCGCCCGCAATAAAGGTGTGTATTGGCGCGGTACGTTTTATCCGATAGAAGAATTAAGAAAAGGACAGAGAATCTGAAAAGACGGTAACGCGTATCGCGTAGCGCGTAATGCGAAGGAAAAGGCAGTAACGCGTAGCAACACTACTCGCTAAGCGCTAATCCGTAGTGTGATTTCCCTCTTTATATAAAGAGGGATTAAGGGAGATTATTAATAATCCCTCCTAACCTCCCTTTAAAAAAGGGAGGCATGTTCTAATTACATAATTACTAATTACAAATAAAATTCCATGCGCAGCATAAATTCCTGCGCTAAAGGCGCACTATTCCATGCGCAGCATAAATTCTATGCCGCAGGCATAAATTCCTGCGCTAAAGGCGCACTATTCCATGCGCAGCATAAATTCTATGATTTAGGATTTTGAAATTGTTTAGAGTTTAGAAATTAGTGCTTAGTATTTTCAAGTATATTGATTTTTATCTATTGTTGAATATACTGTCACCATGTCTTACCAATATGATGCGATCATTATCGGCGCCGGACCCGGCGGATATCCATGCGCGATAAGGCTTGCGCAAAATGATAAAAAAGTTTTGATCATTGACGCCCAGCATCTGGGCGGTCTTTGTCTTAACTGGGGGTGTATTCCAACCAAGGCGCTTGTTTTCGCAGCTGAGATGCCGGAATATTTCAAGAAAGCGCAACGTATGGGTTTTCAAATCGAGAACAAAGGTTTGGACATTAATATTTTAAGAAACTGGAAAGATACGATCGTAAAGAGATTGAGAAGCGGGATCGAGATACTTTTTAAATCAAATAACGTTGAATACAAGAACGGATCGGCAAAGATCATTTCCGATCATGAGGTACAGGTTGATTCAGAGCGAGGATCTGATAAATTCTCTGCCACTTATATTGTTATTGCTACTGGTTCTGAAGTTTTTCCTTTGCCTGGTTTTGAATATGACCACAAATTTATTATCGATACGAACGATGCATTAGCCCTAAATGAAATACCAAAGAGTATGCTGGTGATCGGAGCTGGCGCATCGGGTCTGGAAATGGCAAATATTTATGCAAATTTAGGTACAAAGATCACAGTAGTTGAAATATTGAATAATATACTACCTGGTATGGAAAGTGAACTTTGTGAACTATTACAGAAAATCCTTGTCCGAAAGGGGATAACTATTCACACTGCTTCTCAAGCCGTGAAATACGAAAAAACTGAAAACGGGGTAAAGGTAACCTTAAATGTCTTGGAAAAACAAGAGATATTTGATTTTGATAAAGTATTAGTTACAGTGGGGCGTAAGCCGAAAACCACGGCTTGCGGGGATTTAGATGTAGAGTTTGATCAGAATGGCTATATTGTCGTAAATGATTATCT
>MEUM01000141.1:0-301 GCA_001771735.1 Caldifarciminota bacterium RBG_13_43_14
CTTTGCCCGATGCTGCCATACTTATCTTGGCTCATTGCGTGGACTGGTTTTACCGCGGATTCAATCATATAGTCGACGGCAGCGACGGCGAATGGATTTTCCCACAGGTCAGAATCGGCAAAATCGTCGCCCAATTAAAAAAAAGTAATCCTGACTGTCCAACCTGGCAGGACTTCAACAGAATTGTCAAAGAAGTCGGCGAATGGTGGGGAGAGCCCGGTCTTGATGCCGATGCTGTTGCAGAATGGATGCACGGGAAACTATGAGCGAAACTTCATCATTTGGTTTTTTTTATTAATCA
>MEUM01000141.1:309-10354 GCA_001771735.1 Caldifarciminota bacterium RBG_13_43_14
AATGCAGGAAACCTGTTATCTGTGCGGTAGAATAATCGACAAAAAAGACAGGGATGTTGATCATATCCCCGCAAAGCAATTTTTTCCTTCCGATTATATCAAAAAAGAAAATGTCCAATTAATTACGCGGCCTACCCATAAGTCATGTAATAAAACGTTCCAAAAAGACGAAGATTATTTCAAATTAAGCATGGGTGCAGCAGCAAACGACACGCCTGTTCTAAAAGCAATATGGAAAGATATGGCCCGACAGGTAGGTAAGGTGAAAACTAGACGATTACGATTAATGGTTTTTAGTGAATTCAAGAAAGAAGTTCGAACACAGAGTGGGCTTATAATACCAGGTATTGTCGCCAAAACTTTTGATAAAAAGCGGATATTTAGAATCATCTGGAAGGTCACTAGAGGTTTGTTCTATATTCAATTCTCACAAATCCTGCCCGCATCGACCGAACACTTCATATCATATGTGCAGAGAAGCGAATCGATGTTTTCAATGGACCTTTTAAAATATCTTTTCAGTTTGACGCTTAGAGAAAAGGAACTCGGAGATCACAAAGAGGTTTTTTCTTATCGATATTTTTTTACTGAAAAAAGGGATTTTCACTCATGGATTATTTTGTTATGGAGTAGGCATCCATTCTTTGTTTTTCATCATATACCAAATTGTAATTGTGACCGGTGTTCTCATAATAATATGTAAAATTTTCTTCATCTTCTCCATTAGAACTTTTTTTACCTATTTCTCTACTTAAAAGATCCAATTAAAAATTACAGAAAAAAATAAAACACCAGACAAAAATTTTCCAAAAAAACAGAATTTTTCGAAAAAATCCTGAAAAAAATTCCCCTCTGTTTTATCCCGTTAGAGAAAACCGCCGATTTCAATCGGCGGTCATTCCTCACGAAAGCAGACGGCGGTTAATACCGCCGTCGCGCATCCCCGTTAGAGGATGTAGTTCTCTAACGGGATTTATATAAGACTCTGTAAAGTATCGGGACTGTAGTGTGCCATGTTTCTCTCAAAACAACTATCGAGACCCTGTGTGCCATGTTGACCCGTAAATGTGCCGCAGCCCTGCAGTAAATATAAGGCGACATAAAAAGATGAGATTGCTTCGTCGCTCTCGCTCCTCGCAATGACCCCGATTAGACGCTGTGCATCTAACGGGGCAGGCAGAGGGGGGAAATGAAGAAATGGGAAACCAGTGACCTTCGGTATGTGAGAACGATTCAGGCCTTTTTCCGACCTGTTGAAATTCCAGCAAAAAAAGCACAAATGCAGTCTAGAACTGCATCCGCACGATTCTTGCTGTTGAAGGTAATTCTGTCTATTACCATGTGTTTTGGTAGAAAGTTGGCACAATTCTGGCACAAGAAAGGGGGAGCGTCTTTCGCTCCCCTTGTCCATAATATTGAAAAGGAAAATTATCTAATAAAAATGACTTTCTGGATTTTTTCATAGTTGTCCGCTTCAGTTTTAATAAAATAGCCACCGCTTGGAACTTTCTGATTATTGTTATCATAACCGAACCACGTCACTCGGGATCGTGTTTGATTAGATGGATGCTTAATGTCCTCAACGAGCCTTCCGGTAATATCATAAATTCTTATATTCTTGCGCTCAGTTTTATCGGGGATAATGTATTCAATTTCAATCTTCTCACGGAACGGATTGGGACTTGCGTGTAATGAAGTATAAACCTTATCGCGGGAATTTTCTTTGATAAATGTAATCGGTTCTCTCGCGGGTGAAAAAGGATATACTGACAGTGTAGCTTATTGCACATCAAAATTTGGCGTTGTTGGATTATCGGAAGCACTTTTGCAGGAATTAAAGGAGACTAATACAAGATTGATTTTAATAAATCCTTGGGTAGTGGCAACGCCAATGACTTACACTTTATTTCCTGAGAAATCTTCGAAAGCTATCAGTCCATATGATATAGCAAAAATGATACTTTTTTTTGCAACAGAGATCGGAGACACAAAGTATATCACTGTCTCTTTATATGGGTATCAAGATTTCAAATAAAAAAACCAATTCTATATTGGCATAAGTTCATACTTGGCTTTATTGCATTAGCTGCATTAGTCACTACTCGTGTTGACAAGTGGCCTTTTGTTAAATGCGTTTTGTCAAAAGGTTACGGAAACAGAACAATTGTTATCCACTTGATCATTTAGTGGAAGATTGGTTATAACAATTATATAATAAAGGATTAAATCTGGATTTTTTCTTGGCGATATACTGAAATGGAATGGAGGTCAAAACTTGATTACCTTAATGATTCTGCCTCCAGAATAACCTTCAGTTACTATATGTATAAAATAAATGCCGCTGGGTAGAGTTTCTATGGATTTTCCGCCAATAAGTATTTGAGGTGAATTGTGTTTTTGTCTATGTTCATAAAATTTCTGACCCTGTATATTATAGATTGCCACCTTCAACTCACGATCAGTTACGTTTGGGTTCCTCAAAGCTATTTGGTTTCGAAAGAAAGCAGATGCGCTCCAGCAATTGTACGTTTGCTGATATTGAATGAACCCGTCTTCAATACCGGTTTCGATCGTATCAAGACTAATAACGACAAAGTCGAAGCTAGAAATTGAGTCCGAGGCATAGCCAGCAACATAGAGATTATAATCTGATCCAAAAACCAAACTATTTGCTCTGTCCGCAGCACCGCCGTTACCTTGATATTTATAAGTCCAATTTGCCGTGCCACTGGTATCAAGACGAACTACAAGAAGATTTTCCTGTCCAATAACATCAAGACAAATCCCGCAACCATAAATATATCCATCCAAACCATATTCAACATCTAAAGCCTCATCATTATTATTTCCCGTTCCGTTAAATAAATAGATCCAGTTGAAAACTCTATCATTGGTCAAACTAATGATGGTAAAATCCCGTGCTGTCCCGGTATTAGTTGTATAGCCGGCAGTATAGACATTGTGATCGGCTCCATACGTGATCACGTAGGCTTCATCCCGCAAAACCGCACTGCCTTGATATGAATAGACCCAGTCATAATTACCATCATTTAATCTGTTCAGTATCGTAAATCTAGGTTTACCATTCCCTGAAGCAACAAGCCCAGCCGCATAAGGTTCATCATCAAGACCATAAGCAATGGCGTTTGCATAATCTGGTGGAGTAATGGTATTACCATCAAATAGCCCCACCCATCGTACTGTGCTATCGGGTCTTAGGCTGACCATAGCAAAATCTTCGAGGGTAACCCAGTTGTATATCTGTCCAGCCGCGTAAATATTAGTGTCACTGCCGCAAACGATCGACCGCGCAAAATCGGTTCCCGGATATTGCCCGGCATTATAAATATATGTCCATCTTTCACTGCCAGCCGTATCTAGACTTGTGACCATGAAATCTTGATATGATGATGCGCTGTAACAATAACCCGCAGCATAAACATTACCGTCTAATCCAAAATCAATGGATGATGCTTCATCCGAACCATTGCCAGTTCCATTGTATCGGTATGCCCACCTTTCAGCACCGGATTGAGTTAGACTTATCACAATAAAATCATCACTTCCTGTTGCACCAACGCTATGGCCGCACGCATAGATATTTCCATCCAAACCATATACTATCTGCTTGGCAATATCATCGGCATTGCCTGGACCGTTATAAGTATACACCCAGCGCTCGGTTCCGTCAGGTAAAAGGCTGACAATTGTAAAA
Organism: Caldifarciminota bacterium RBG_13_43_14; assembly: GCA_001771735.1. Classification (GTDB taxonomy): domain Bacteria; phylum Hydrothermota; class Tepidihabitantia; order SM23-42; family SM23-42; genus RBG-13-43-14. The sequence goes on from MEUM01000141.1 coordinate 4,025, forward strand.
TCAAAGCCCGAACCGTTGCCGCGGCTCTGTCCAGCAGCATAAATATTACCATCATCACCGCAGGTAATAGAAACAGCTATGTCATCGGCATTGCCTGATCCATTGTATTTATAAACCCAGCGTTCGGTTTGGGCGAAGAGTGTTATCGATATCACAAAACATAAACCCATAATTTTCCTGAAAATACCCTTGTTTACTTTAATTTGATAACCATGCATTTCGCTCCTCCCATATTATTTTCTATATTAATGAAATATACGCCTGCGGGTAGAATCCCACCTTCATTATCCCGACCATCCCAGTAGATACACTTGTTATGAGGAATAAATGATGTGTTGTAAACTTTTCTGCCGGCTGCATTAAAAATTTCCAAATCCTGCTTGATTTTAACACCCGCATTTGATAATTTTATAGTCAGGACATGAGAAAATGGATTGGGGGCTGCAATTATGGATTGAGTGTTGGGCGAAAAAGTGTGATTTATTTCGTAAATTTGTTGTTCATTTTCACCCCGTTTATAATAAATATCCCCAATATAACCAGGATTACGACGCTGATCCAGCCACGTGACATGCAGTCGATTCCTATGGTCAGTGGCAATGCGTAGTCCATCAGGCCTTAATATATAATCAGGATATATAATCTCGGTTGGTGGAATGATAATGTTTGCCATCGTATCCATCTTGGCATACATGCCTGGACCCGGAGCTCCTACATATGCTGCGGTCCAAACAATATGAAAATAGTGCAGGGAATCCATCGCCATATGGCCATTGCTGTAGTATGCATAAGTTTGCGGTTTAATTGTATCTGGACCACTTAACACATTACCCTGCTGATCGATTTTTAAATGTTCGATTCTTGTGCCCGATCCATTGGTATTTGTATATAGAACATGGATATTTTGTTGTTGATCCGCAATCATGGTCGGTGAACTTCCATAGCTAAAGACTTTATTGGAGATCAATATATTCCCATTTATATCCACTTTGCTATAAGTGAGTCGGTCTGAATAAGGACCACCTATACTGTCAATGCGGTAACCTAAATGACAGTTGGCAAAGCTGTCAACGCCAATCCCTGGCCAGAATGCAGCTAGGCTTTCTGGAGAAATAGGTATTTTTTCAACAACCGGCATTCCCATACTGTCCAATTTTGAAAAACACATCTGGTTATTACCCAATGAATTAATCTCATCCCAGATAACATAGATCTCATTATATTTATTAATAGTCATGGCTGGATGGAGGGTGGAGAAAAATCCTCCACCCCCACTCACCGCTAAATGTGACGGCACTAATACCGAACCATCACTTGCCAGTTTGGCATGCCAAACACCGTATCCTGAAGGCGATAGATCACGCCAGATAAACTGGATATTATTGCTTCGATCTACTGCAATCTTTGACATCTTGGATACGGATGTATTATTCGACAAGTTGGTTGGCGGGATAAGACAGTTGCCTAAACTGTCACGTTTTGAGAAATAGATTTCACCGCTTGTCCAGGTGGCGTCATCCCAGGTAATCCAAACATTATTATCATTGTCGGTTGTGATATCGGGATCATCGTGATGCCACAAGGTGTCATTATTTATCAAGATATCATCCGACCAGCCTGGTGGGTATGCGAAAACTATCGATATGGAATTCAATAGAATAAAGACTGTGTGTAACTGAATGATTAACAGGATAGGCAACTGTCTTTCTATTTTCATATTATCGCGCAATTTCCACGGGCATAACCTTAAGATCATTGTCTACTGCTATCACAATGAAATATACCCCGTTAGATAGTGAATTATAGTTGTTATCGTCACCATACCAAATCGGATGATACTTGCCTGCGGTTAATTCCTGGTTTACCAGCGATTTTACCTTGTTGCCATTGTTGTCAAAAATCGCGACATTAACCTCGGCGTCCCTTTTCAGACGGAATGAAATTGTCGTGGCAGTCGAGAATGATTGGGGACTGCAGTCATCTTCATCTACAGATTCTGCCCATCCGTAAAGCCCTGTTCTCTTATAGTCATGATGATACTGAGGCCATTCGAGTAGATACCGAGTACAAGTGCTGCTTACGTTCTCCCACACGTGTAAATAGCCATCCGCGGTTGCGATTACCGTCTCGCTTTTATAGTCGCCGTCAATATCGCCGATAACCGGAGAAGAAGCCAGGTGGAATACAGGCAATGGATATGGAGATATGTCATTTTTTCCATAGTTCGTTCCATACACAATCAGGTCATTGCCTGCAACTACGATGTCAACAAACATATCAAATTGGCCTTCAAGCCGTGCTAGAGCTGGTGAGGTCTGTACCGGTCCTTCAGTCGAATAGGGCCAATCCCCAACATCTTCGCCATCACTGCATTTTTTCAACCATATCCAATTACCATCATTTCCAAATGATACTTCGTTACCAGTGGTATTGGCAATATTTCCAACCGCAGGTGATGATCTTATTTCATAACCGGTGTTGCTCTTCCATAACGTATCTTGCGTTCGCTCTTTATATGCCCAGATCGTATCGGTGACCGAACCGGTTATCATTTCAGGATATCCGTCAGCTGGTGAATCCAAATCAACCAATGCTGAAGTCTGCAATACACTTCCCCATTCCAGAGTTCTAACATGACCGTTTTTGTTGAAGATTTCAGTGTACCCCGAATCAATCCAGGTCATATTAGAAAAGCGATGGTACTCATAAGATACGATTATTTCTTCATTACCATCAGCGTTGATATCGGATATAGAAGCACCATTACTATAAGAGCCAACTGAATAGTCTGAAGCGGTGAAACTGTATAGAAGGTCTCCATCGTAATCATAGACGAATACTTTTGGCTTATGAGGTTGGCCTTCATCCTTATTGCCAGCATATACAACAACTTGATATTGGTCGGTTCCTTCAATATATCCGATCGCGGGGAATCCAAATAATCTCATTGTATCAACGCCGGGAATGCAAACGGGCCAGCCATTCAAGATACTTCCATTTGATGCATAAACCTTTACCGATTCTTGCGAAACAGCGATGATTTCAGGATTACCAGTACAATTTAGATCACCAGCGACAAAACTATAAACACCGGGAAAGTACTTGGGCCATCCCAAGCAGTTAGAGCCGGAATTTGTAAATGCATATACCGAATCATTGCTAACAAAGACAATCTCAGCATTTCCGGATCCGTCAAGATTGACAATTTCTGGTTGGGCTACAATCGGTGGAAAACGATTGTTAGCAACGAATATTTTTTTAGGCCAATTATCTTCATTCGGGTAAAGAGTGATATTAAGAGTTGTATCGGTTTGGTTATTGTATTCCCATGATTCTTCAATATTATCGTTGGGATCGACTTTGATGGTGAAATCACAATCACCTATTTCACCGTAATGATTCGGATGGGTACTGGCTGTATTCCAGTATCCGGCGACCACGACGGTATCTCGTGGAAGGATTGTGTCAATAGTAGCAGTATCAGAGCAGATCAACCCCTCGTCGCCTACCACTTCAAATCTGACTAAAACATTGGTTGCCTTTTCGCCGCCAATATTCCAGATTTTGGCGTTAATCTGTATTGAGTCTCCGGATGTGTGGTAAGGATGGTTCATTATACTAATATCATTACCATTTCCGAAATGGGGACGAACCATAAGATCCGGCAAATCCGGATATGCAGTGTAGTCCCCCATGTCTAGAGCCGGGTCACCCAATATACAGAAACAATTCGACCTTGTGTTTGGTGTAGTATTGATTACTGATTCACCAAGTGACCAGTGATTCATTTGTAATACATTTCTAATTGGAATTGTATTGTAAAGACTTATCCATATCGGCGAGGTAGCTCCATAAAAGGCAATGGCGCCGCCCTCAGGATTTTTCAGCATTACTTCACCAAAACAAACCCGTAGCGTATCATATGGATAAACATAGTCGTTAACAGGATGATCCCAGTGAAAGAATCCGGGTCGGCAGGCATAGCTATAGATTACGGATAGACTATCGTTATTCTGCAGACTTTCCGCATACCAGTTGCCATAATTATAATTCCACCCGTATGGGCCACCATGACCATAAAAAGCAGTTATTATTTCACCACGATTAAGGCAAGAATCGACGACGTCCGGGAAAGTGGCAGCTACGAAATGATCTACAACAAGTGTATCATAGTCGATATTGGTGAAAAACGGTTTTGCTTCATTGATTTTAGTTTCGAACAACCCATACCCGTCTCCCGGTCCAGCTATTAAAAGTCCTCGTCGTCGCCAATCCCCCGTGGTTGGTTCTCCTTCATAATCAACAATTTTATTTATTATTGTTGATAGGAAGGCTGAAGGACCACTCAATTTTATCGGTAAACGGCCGAGCATAATATCTTCAAAACCGTCAGTAGGCGAACTTAAATCCCTATAATATCCTTCAAAAGCATTCCAGTAACCAATACCATTATAATATTCTTGAGCCAATTTAATCGGTACATAATCCCAATCACCAATAAATAAGCTGTAAGCAAAATGACTATCGGCCATTGATGGGGCGCGCCAGTTTTCATAAGCATAGATAAGAAAATCGCGGAGCATGGCAGCGGAATCTGGGGCATGTGCATTGAATTGGGAATATATGCTGTCCATCATCACGATTCCTACATCAAATCCATTGTGATCGACGCGCCAGTCTGCAAGCTTCTCAATATAAACTGTAGATTGCTCATGAGCATATATGGCTCCATTAATTACTATAATATAATCAGCAATGTTGGTTGTATCAAGATTATAATAATAGTAGAAATCAGGAGTGGGAGAGGGAGTAACCTGGTTATCTATTCCTTCATAGTTTACCAGGACTTCCCTTGCGATTTGCTCAAACGGTCCTAACCCTCTGGTATTTTGAACAATTGTGCCCGAATATTCGATCCGGAAATCAAATCCATTATAAAAATACATGAATTCCTTTGAAGGATTAAATTGTACCGGGAATAAATGCACTTCAATCACGCGCTGGTCTCGCCAGTGTCCGTCTTCCACAATCTCGTAGAATTTATCCGGATACATTGTGTCGGTTTCATAAAACGACGTATCGTATGCGTATTCTTCGTAAGACCCCATCCAGCCGCTCGAATCAATAAATTCGACACGTGGGATTGGATACAAAAGATAATCGTCAAAGATTTGTGGCGATGATTCGTTTATGGTAACATTGAGCGTGGCCGAGTCAGGCACTGCTAATAATAATTTAATGTAAGGGATTTGCGGTTTTCCAACAATGATGGAATCGTCATTACTCATAACCTGTTGAAGGTAACCATTAGGTATTTCAATACGTACGAAGTTTTTACTGTCAGCAGTGGTATCGGTTGAGTTGAATCCAAAAAATGCCATGTTTATGTGGATTGCAGTCATATCGGATTTCGTACAGTCGATCATAGGTGGTGTTGATGATCCGGATGAACCCAGAACTCCAACCCATTCTGAAGTTGCCCCAAAAGCAAATCCCATAATTAACATCGCAACTCGATTTACTTTACACATTTTTTCCTCCTTTAATAATAACGCAGTATTGTATTCTTGTCAAGTGCTATTATTTATCCTACAGCGTACGTAGTTAGTGTTAGAAAATGGTCTTCGACAATAGCAAAGGGAAAGATAGGGGTCAAATCTAAACAGGCTGACCGAGAATTTTTCATAAAGTAATATCTGTAGCATGTTTTTGTGCAATAGATGTATTCAAATACAAAAAATCAAAAATAAATCTTTTTAAAACACGAATCAAAAAAGAAATGCACGATATATTGCAAATAGCAATAACGGATTTGTCATGACCTATTCCTTTTTGATTAACTTCCCTTCTCCGTATCAGAAAAGATTGTATTTTCTTTAGATTATACCCAATGCACATTAATGTAAATTCACCACCTACTTTCTTTAATCCCCTCAAAAGAAAACTCCGGTAGCCTAAATTATGTTTGATATGACCAAAAGGCGACTCCACGGTATGTAACCGCTTTTTGTATTTCTCCTTCCCTTCCTTTGATAAAAGACGTGCTCTCATCCTCTCAACCAGTTCTCTGCGCTCTTCCCGGGCTAAAGTACGAAACCTCTGGCTGGTGCATAGCTGGCGAACTTTACAACCATCACAGGCTACCCCTTGGTAAATAATCTGACGCCGCTTCCTCACCCCTTGGTTACTATGACGCCCTTTATATGGCTTTAGCGCCTTGCCCTCAGGACAAAGATAAATGTCCGCTCTCTTATCATAAAGAAAATTCTCGGTATGATAACGATTCTTTTCCCTCTCATACTCCCCGTGCTTTTTCTTCGCCAAATATTG
>MEUM01000142.1 GCA_001771735.1 Caldifarciminota bacterium RBG_13_43_14
ACTTTTCCTGGTAATGGATTTCACTCCTGATCTTCTTGATCGTATCGTCTTCCTGCCCCCGTGCGCCGGCCGGACACACCTCAACACAAGCCCCGCAGAGAATACATTTATCAATATTAAATTCGATCTTACCACGGAAGCTCGGTGCTGCCGGCGATGGTTGGAACGGGAATTTCGAAGTATACGGCCCCTTGATCAATGCTCTGATTGCTTCACCAAGTTCTCTGAGTTTAGGTTTCCGCATTAATCCTCCTTCTCGATCTGAGCACCGCCGAGTTTTTCAACTCCATATTGATCAATAACAGTTCCCTTCCACATTTTTTGACCGAAATGCAATGAACCACGCATCAACGCATGGGCAGCGACCGGACTAGTCAATAATAAAAATGCACCGCAGATCAGCGCTTTTATCCCCATTGGTGAAAAACCTTTTAATAAAAATATACCGATCATTATCCCAAAAGTACCGAGCGTAACACATTTGGTTGAAGCCTGAAGACGATTATAGACGTCAGGGAATCGGATCAGTCCAACCGTTCCCAGAATATCGAATAAAATACCGATCCATATAATGAGCCAACCCAATGGACTAATCATCGAGACTCCTTTTTTCTAAGTACTTTGCTAATGCGATCGTTCCAATAAAGCTAAATAATGCGAGCGCGATTGCCAGGTCCATTAAGTATGGAAGATCATAGAAAAGAGCACTGAGCGCGGTGATACCAACAAAAAGTACACCCATGATATCAACTCCAACCGCCCGGTCCGCGATCGAAGGACCTTTATAGATCCTGAACAAACACATGAATCCGCCAATCGCTAAAATTGAAAAAATCAAGCTCATTCGAAAATCCTCCTTAGGAAAATCTCAAACGGTTGGGCGATTATTTTCGAAGCTTCGGTAATATCCTCACTCTGCACCCATATCCAGTGTATATATAGAAATTCTCCGTCAATATCACAGGTCATGGTCCCAGGTGTCAGGGTTATTGAATTCGCAAGGAAAACCTTGGCAATATCGGTCTTAAGAGTTGTTCGTATCTTCACAATGCCGGGTTTGATCGGACGTCCCGGATGTAGTACGCGATATGCAACATCAATATTCGCCTTCAGCATATACCATATGAAAAATGGTATATATATTATAAACCAAATTATCCGATGTGGTTGAAGGAATTTCACTGGTCGTCCAGTAAAATAACCACCGAAAATAATCGAAGCAAGAATGACGACGACCGCACCAGCAATCAATGTGTCGATTCTGAGGGTGAGCGTTAATAATAACCATAGACCAGCACCGATCGAGAAAAAAATCAGGTAGCGCATTTTCATCCTCCTAGAAATTAATAACGCTGGCGAACACCAGTTGAGCATACTCAAGGCCACGAAGTAAAGCATGAGCAGCCGGACCAATGATAAGATCAAAAACATAATTGAAGCCTAAGCCGGCGATCAATATAAGTATTACCAGAAAAACCATGGAAAAACGCATCAAGAATGGCGCTTCCTTATAATCATTCTTACCTTTTTTCATAAAAACATGACTTTCAATCTTCAATAAATAAGCAAGGGTCAAACCGCTAAGCAAAACCGCCGCCAGAGCAATCCATAATAGTCCTGCTTTTAATGCACCTTTAACGATATAGAATTTAGCCCAGAAACCAATAAATGGCGGTAATCCAATTAACGATAATGCGCCAATACGATAGCTCCAAGCAGTGGTCGGCATTTTCTCGCCGCAGCCAGCCAGTTTATTCAGATCACGCGTTCCAGTAGCATCAACAACTGAACCCGAGGTCAAAAACAAAAGACCCTTGGCTAAAGCGTGCGCCAAAATAAAGAATATGGCTCCGGTAACTCCCTCAAAATTACCAATCCCAAAACCAACCAGTACATAACCGATCTGGGATACGCTTGAGAACCCAAGAAGGCGCTTATAATCACGCTGAGCGAGTGCGATCAATCCGGCGATTACGATCGAAATTAAACCAAAGCCAATGAGCAGATTGAAGAAAACCGGATCAGTTGCACGGCTGAGTCCAAAAACATTGAATATCAACCGCGCCATGGTGTAAATCCCGAGCACTTTTATAAAAACTCCGGAAAGTAAACTCGAAATCGGTGCCGGGGCAGCCGGGTGAGCATCAGGCAGCCATGAATGGAAGGGTACCAATGCTGCTTTTATGGAGAAAGCAAATATCATCATGCCGAGTATGGTCCAGAATATCGGCGAATAGCGGAATGTCTGAAGAACATTGGATACATCAGCAAGATTTAGAGTGGAAACCTTTGCATACAAAAGAGCAATCGCAAGTAAAAAAGTTAAACTGCCAATTTCGCCAATAACCATATATTTGAACGAAGCTTCGAGCTCTTCAGCTTCGGTTCCAAACGCAACCAGTGCATAGGAAGCGATCGCTGCGATCTCGAGAAAAACGAACATGTTGAAAAGGTCACCGGTCACCACCAATCCCATCATTCCAGCAATAATCAGCATGAACAGGGTGTAGAACTTACCCTGCCCTGTATAAGTACGTAAATACTGCAAGGAAAAAATATTGGCAGCGAATGCGATCACAGCTATCACCAGGGTCATAAACGCGGACATAGCATCGAATGCCATGACAATACCCAAGGGCGGCGGCCAGTTTCCCATTTTATATACTACCATCGGGATTTCATGGACAACCGCAATTCCATATAAAGAAAGAATAAACAGAGCAAAAGTGATCGCAGTCGTGAATATAAGCACAAGTGGCTTCCATATCTTGTTCAGAATTGGTATTAGAAAAGCACCGAGTAGAGGTAAAGCAAAGTACCAGGGAATAAATGACATCAGGGCCTCCTTCTATCCTTTGAGCTTTTTAATTTCGGCAATATCGAAAGTCTTGTACTTTTCATAAATTCGCATTATCACTACCAACATTAGCGCGGTTGTTCCAAGTGCAATCACGATCGCAGTCAGAACCAATGCCTGGGGTATCGGATCGACAAAATTATGAGGACTATCAACACTGGTAATAATCGGTGCTAATGCACCTTTTCTGAAACCGATCAGCGCGAACAATAAATTGATCGCGTATTCCATAAGTGCAAATCCAATTGCGATCTTTATGAGATTTCGTTTGGTTACGATCGAATATAAACCGATCAAAAACAGGATTATGCAGCTGATAAAAATTATCATCGTCGCTCCTTAATCTTCAATGCCTGATTTGACTGCAGCGATCGCGAGGAATATAGAGAACAAGCCGGCGCTTACCTTGATACCGATTGCGATATTACATATCGGTATGATACCGGCGCTGGACAATGCGAGGGGAACCCCTTTAGGTAAAAAATTAAGGAAGAAAATGCCGGTAATTGCCATTCCCGCAAGTGCGACACCAAGAAAAAGTAATCCGCCGACACTTTCAAAGACCGATGCGGTCAAAGACGATCGGTCCTCACCTTTGGCATCGGCACCGAATGCGATAATACGCAGGATGAATGCACCGGCCAATATCACCCCACCGGCAAAGCCGCCGCCCGGTGTTAAATGCCCGTGTAATATAATATAAATGCCGTAGATAAAAATGAAACCAATAACAACGTTGGTTATCGACTTAACGATCAGGCTCATACCCTTCATTTCTTCCTCCCTGATTTCCTCATCAAAGCCACAACTCCTATGACCGAGGTAAACAGAACCGTTGCCTCACCAAGGGTATCGAGTGCCCGATAATCAAGGATCACATTCGCGACCATATTTGCTCCTCCAACCTGGGTCAAACCAAGACGAATATATTCTTTTGCTATTCTCATTGTTGCATTACCAAAAGCCGGTAATTCCTGTATCGCTTTGAACATCGCAAATAGAAAAAGAAATGCAAAAACCGAAAAAAGCACAACCGCAGTTATCTGGGTGCCGGCAATCTTCTTACCTACGGTTTCATCAATATGGGTCGAACGTAAGATCACGGCAACAAAAATAACCACGGTCAATACTTCGACCACAATCTGGACAATGGCGAGATCCGGCGCCTGCACCAAAATGAACATGATCGCAACTGAAAAACCAACCGCACCGAGTGAAATTACAGCCGCGAGCAGATCTTTGATCTCGGTTGCGATAATCGCGGCAACAATCATAAATACAAGGAAGAGATAGAGTTCAATCATCTAACCTCCCAGAAATAAGTTTCGTTATGTGATTTCCCTTAATTATCATAAGATCATTAGTAATCCAAAAATGACAATACCGCCGAGAAATAACCAGCCGATATATGTGTATAATTCGCCAGTATGAAGATGCGCGAGCAACCGGCCCAGATTCCGTATTAATCTGCCAATAAAACGATAAGCGTAAACCAAGGCCATATTCAACACGCTTTTGGAGACCACGGCAAAACTACGCATCGTTGCCAGCAGGTAATTATAAAAGTCAAACGCCCCACCCTCACCGAACTGATAAGTTTTTTCGAGCATACTAAGAGTATGAACCGAAGAGTAGAAATTTGGACCGGTCATGCGCCCGGATTCGTCGCTCAAATTCTCTCCGCCAACGAAAACCCTGGACCGGCGTGGTTTAATTGCGGTTCCTAAAAGGAAAACAAACAGCCCGATAACCAACCCTATCAATATCAAAATTGTTGCCAGACCCGGAGACCAGAAACCGAATTGACTGACCTTGAATGGGACGGCGGGAAGAATAAGATTTTTTAACGGCACGGCGTAAGCGAAAACACCAAAGATAATGCAGGCCAGCGCAAGAACGATTCCAGGAAATAACATCGGGAAGCTGACTTCACGCACTTTTTCAAGATCTTTGGGTCTTTCACCAAGGAATAGTGAATGGATCATTTTCAAAAATGAAGCAAGGGTCAGCACACTGCCGAACATCGCGGCAATAAGAAAAACCGGCCAGAGCTTGGTCTCCCCTGATAATTGCACAATACCCTGATAGATCATCCATTTTGAATAAAAACCATTGAATGGCGGGACTCCAGAGATCGCAAAAGAAGCAATTATAAAACAAATCGCGGTTATCGGCATTTTTACACCGAGACCGCCAAGATTATCAAGCATTGTTGTCTTTGCTCGGTGTTCAACCGCGCCGGCCGTGAAAAACAAACAAGCTTTGTAAATAGCATTATTTATCATATGAAACAATCCACCGGCAATCGCAACCGGGATGCCGGTACCAATGCCTAAAACCATATATCCAACCTGGGATACGGCATGAAATGATAAAAGACGCATGGCTTCTTTTTGTATCATTGCCATCATTACTGCCGCCAGGATCGTTACAACACCGATAATCATTAATATCAGTCTGATCGTCATTGATCCGGATATATCAAAAACATAATATGAAATACGAAATAGCAAATAAATACCCAGTAGTTTATCAAGACTCGCTGGTATGAAAGCCATGGTTGATGCGGGCACTACTTTTGCCGCCTCTGGTATCCACGTGTGCAACGGGATCGCACCGGCTTTAGCTAATGCTCCGACTAAAATACAAACATAAGCGGCGACCGCCCATGGATTGGTCATCAATATGCGCGGGTCAAAAGGAAAATCGACAGTTCCAAACTGCGTAAGGAGAATAATTATGCCGAACATCATTAAATAATCAGCAACGCCAATCAATATTAAAGCCTTAAGCGCAGCCTTTGAACTATCGGTCTTACCAACTAACAATAATCCGTATAGGGAGAAAACTAGAATATTCCAGAAGATCAACAAGAAAAGAAGATTACCGCTCATTACAACCCCATTAGCGGCGGAAAGTGTTAAACCAATAAAAAGATAGTATACGCGCTCGTTGGGAGATTTAGACATCGACTTCAATGCATATAACCATGTCAGAAAAGCAAAAATCGCGTTGAAAAGAAGTATGAATCCGGATAAACTATCGACATATATAGTGAAATTAATTCCTAATATACTGGCAATATTTATCGGTTCAAGCGGTCCTGATCTCGATAGAATGAAAAGCTTGATCGCCACGAATAAAGTGCCAATGAAAGCGATAAAACTAAATTCACTACGCAAGCGATTGATCACAAAACCTAAGAGTACGCCGGCAATCGGCAAAAATATCAGCCAATAGAAGAAATCAATGCCAAATATCTGCATAAGTATTATCCTCCACTACCTATTAGGTATTGCACTGGTTGATAGAAGAAAATCCCAAGCAGTAATGACACCAAAGCTAATACCAAGACTACGGCAATACTAGTATAACTAAGCCGCTTATGCTTCGGCATACCGACGTCGGGTTTGCTGAAAAATAATTCGTGATAGAAGCGGGATGCGTACAGCAGCGTAAAAACAGCGGCAATAATCGCGCCAATTCCGAAATACAAAGATCTCTCTACCGCTCCATATACTACCCATAATTTTGAAAAGAATCCGATCATCGGGAAAAAACCGACGATCGAACCCACTAACAGCGCCATTGATACACCGAGCGCCGGCGATACCTCATGCATACAGCATAGCGATTTTAGGTCATCTTTGCCGGTCGCATCCTCAATAATACCAACACCATAAAATAGTCCGGACTTTGCCAGAGAATGAGTCAGGATGTACAGCATGCTGCCGATTATCCCGTAACCGCCAACCGCAAATCCCAGCAGAATAAATCCCATCTGACTTATTGTTGAATAGGCAAGAAGACTTCGGAGAT